>JAZREK010000073.1:0-11475 GCA_045660765.1 Clostridia bacterium | reverse complement strand
GCAGAGCGTCCTCGCCTTAATGTATTCCGCTCCCTTCAGAATATCTACGCTCAGTTAATCGATGACGTAAACGGTGTAACACTTGTTAGCGCATCATCTGTTGAGAAAGATTTTGAAGAATACGGCGGAAATAAATCCGCAGCCCGCAAGGTTGGCGAAATGCTCGCAAAGAGAGCCATCGAGAAAGATATTACAGATGTAGTATTTGACCGTGGCGGATATATATATCACGGCCGTGTACAAGAGCTGGCCGAAGGCGCCCGTGAAGGCGGCCTCAAGTTCTAATGAAGGAGGAATAACTTTGGCTAATATTGAAACACAGGCAAACGAGCTTCAGGAAAGAGTTGTTACTATCAACCGTGTTTCTAAAACTGTTAAGGGTGGTAGAATTTTCAAATTCGCAGCTCTTGTAGTTGTTGGTGATGGTAACGGCACCGTAGGCTTCGGTCTCGGTAAATCCGGCGAAGTACCGGATGCTATCCGTAAAGGTATCGAAGATGCCAAAAAGAATCTTATTAAAGTTTCTCTTAAAGGAACAACAATTCCTCACGAAGTAATCGGTAAATTCGGCGCAGGCGTAGTTCTTATGAAACCCGCTGCACCCGGTACCGGCGTTATCGCTGGTGGTCCCGTTCGTGCTGTTGTTGAAACAGTAGGTATCAAGGACATCCGTTCTAAGGCTCTTCGTTCAAACAATCCGTGCAATGTTGTTAGAGCAACAATTGACGGTCTTTCCAAGCTTCGCAACGCAGAAGAAGTTGCAGCGATTCGTGGAAAATCAACAAAAGAAATTTTAGGTTAAGGAGGGTGGATTAAATGGCAAACGTTCAGGTAAAGCTCGTTAGAAGCTTAATCGGAAGCAAGAAAGACCAGATAGCCACCGCTCATGCACTTGGTCTTCGCAAAATCGGAGATGTGGCTGTACAGCCTGCAAATCCGCAGACACAAGGAAAAATAAACAAAATTAACCACCTCATCGAGGTAACCGAAGCGTAAGCAAGGAGGTGCGACAAATGAAACTGCACGAACTTTCTCCGGTACCCGGTTCAACAAAAGAACGTAAACGTATCGGTAGAGGTCCCGCATCCGGTCAGGGTAAAACAGCCGGTAAAGGACATAAAGGTCAGAAGGCACGTGCCGGCAGAGGTATGCAGATCGGCTTTGAAGGCGGTCAGATGCCTTTGCAGAGAAGAATTCCTAAGAGAGGCTTCAACAACATTTTCCGTAAGGAATTTGCTATTGTAAATCTTGCAAGCCTTGATAAGGCATTCAATGATGGCGATACAGTAACAATCGAGGCTCTTGTAGCAAGCGGTCTCGTAAAGAAAACACTTGACGGTGTAAAAGTTCTTGGCAATGGTGAAATTTCTAAGAAACTTACTGTTCAGGTAAACGCTTATTCTGAAACAGCTAAATCAAAGATTGAAGCTGCTGGCGGAAAGGCAGAGGTGGTATAATCATGATCAAAACATTTGTAAATGCTTGGAAAATTCCCGAGCTTCGCAAAAAGATCCTTTTCACCGCTCTCATCGTTTTGATTTTCAGAATTGGTTCAGTTATTCCCGTTCCCTTTGTTAATCTTGCGGACGGTCTGGACTCAAGCGTATATGCAGGTACATTCATTCAGTACCTCAACATTATGACGGGTGAAGCATTCAGCTATGGTACAATCTTTGCTATGTCAATCACTCCGTACATCAACAGTTCAATTATTATGCAGCTTTTGACAGTTGCTATTCCTGCTCTTGAAAGACTTTCAAAAGAAGGCGAAGAAGGTAGAAAGAAAATTGCTACTATCACTCGTTACGTAACAGTTGCTCTTGCAATTATGCAGAGTACAGCTTACTACTTCTTCCTCAGAAATGGTGGATATCTTTCAACTTCAGCAACAGGTGCAGAATTCACAGGATTCTCAGCTGTTTTACAGGCAATAACAATTATCCTCTGCTTCACAGCAGGTGCTGCACTTATCATGTGGCTCGGCGAACAGATTAACGAAAAAGGTATCGGTAACGGTATTTCAATGATTCTCTTTGCAGGTATCGTATCTCGTATCCCCACAATGCTCGCTAATCTCTTCAGCCCTGAATATGGTTATTTCAGATACGGCGGAGCTTACTATGCTCTTTCTCCCTTAGTTGTTGTAATCTGTCTTCTTATGATTGCTTACATCGTTTGGATGGACAACGCAGAAAGACGTATCCCCGTACAGTATGCAAAAAGAGTTGTAGGCCGTAAGATGTACGGCGGACAGAGCACTCATATTCCGATTAAGGTTAATATGTCAGGTGTTATGCCTATCATCTTCGCTTCATCAATTCTTTCACTTCCGCCCACTATTCAGTTGTTCGTTAAGAATCCCTCAGATGGCTGGAAAAAATTCTTTGATGTTTTTGCTTCAGACCACTGGGCATACGGTATTATGTATTTCGTATTGATTATCTTCTTTGCATACTTCTATGCAACAATCCAGTATAATCCCATCGAAATGGCTAACAACATCAGAAAGAATAGCGGTGCAATCCCCGGTATTCGTCCCGGCAAGCCCACATCAGATTATATCGGCAAGATTCTTTCAAGAATCACTCTTCTCGGAGCTTTGCTTATCAGCGTAGTTGCAATCTTCCCGATTCTCTACTCACAGATTTGCTCACTCTTCCTTGAGAACGGTATGAACATTTCACTTGACGGTACATCAATCATCATCCTTGTTGGTGTTGCTCTCGAAACTGTTAAACAGCTCGAAAGCCAGATGATGATGCGTCATTACAAGGGCTTCCTTGATTAATTAAGTAAAGGAGAAAAAAGTATGAAACTTATTCTTCTTGGAGCACCGGGTGCAGGTAAAGGAACTCAGGCAGAGGTTATCTGCGATAAGCTTTCAATACCTGCAATCTCAACCGGTAACATTATCCGTGAAGCTCTTAAGAACGGAACGGAAATGGGACTTAAAGCAAAATCATTTATTGATGCAGGCAAACTTGTTCCCGATGAAGTTGTAATCGGCATCATCAAGGACAGACTTGCTTGTGATGATTGTAATAACGGATTTATCCTTGACGGTTTCCCCCGTACAATTCCTCAGGCAGAAGCTCTCGATGCAATGGGCATTATCATTGATAAAGTAATTGACATCGAAGTTCCTGATGAAAAGATTGTTCAGAGAATGTCAGGCAGACGCGTTTGTAAGGATTGTGGTGCTTCATATCACTTGGAGTACAAGAAACCTGCAAAAGACGGTATCTGCAATCTTTGCGGTGGCGAGCTTGTTCAGAGAAAGGATGACCATCCGGATACGGTTCTTGACAGACTTAATGTTTATCATGATCAGACAGAACCGCTTAAAACTTACTACGGAAACAAAGGTATCCTTTGCGTAGTAGAGGGTCAGGAAGAAGTTAAAGATACAACTGCTCTTACCCTCAAAGCTTTGGAGGATTAAGCATGATAGTGCTCAAAACCAGCCGCGAGCTCGCGTTGATGCGTGAGGCTTGCAGAATATCGGCAGGGGCATTAAAGGCAGCAGGAGAGGCAGTTCAGCCGGGAGTCACGACCGCTGAAATCGATAAGATCGCATACGATTATATAAAGAAGCAGGGAGCAAATCCCAACTTCTTACATCTGTATGATTTTCCTGCTACCGCATGCATTTCCATAAACGATGAGGTTATTCACGGAATTCCAAGCAAAAAACGAGTAATCAGAGAAGGCGACATCGTAAGTATTGACCTTGGAGCCGAGCTCGAAGGATATAACGGCGATAATGCTGCCACTTTCGCGGCGGGCAAAATAAGTCCCGAAGCGCAGCGGCTGTGCGATGTGACAAAAGACAGCCTTTACGAAGGCATAAAAATGGCACTCGCAGGCGGCAGACTCGGCGATATCGGTTGGGCAATCCAGAATTACTGTGAATCGCGAGGATATGGTGTTGTAAGGTCTTTTACAGGCCACGGCATCGGAAGAAAAGTCCACGAAGACCCCAGCGTACCGAATTATGGCACACCGGGAAGAGGTGTGCGTCTGTTGCCGGGCATGACTATTGCCATTGAACCCATGATTAATCAGGGTGTACCGGGCGTAAAAACAATGTCAGACGGCTGGACGGTTAAAACGGCTGACGGAAAACTCTCAGCACATTTTGAACACACAATTGCGATAACTCAGGACGGACCTGTAATTCTTACAGCTCTTTAAGAGGAGGCGCAGTAGTGCAGATAGAAGTGGGCAGAGTTGTCAGGTCGAAAGCCGGACACGATTCGAACGATATTTTTGCGGTTGTCGGGATTGATGAAAATTATGTTTTCATCAGCGACGGGAAAGAGCGTAAGGTTGAGAAACCTAAGCGTAAAAACCCAAAGCATATTGAACTTACTTCATATATGCTTTTACCCGAAGAAATGGCAGCCAATGGAAGGTTAAAGAAAGCGCTCGGAAGAATAAAATCCGAGACAGACAAATCATCAGGAGGTAATTGGTAATGTCCAAACAGGATATGATAGAGGTTGAAGGAACCGTTATCGAAGCTCTTCCGAACGCAACATTCAATGTTGAGTTGGAAAACGGAGTTAAGATCTTAGCTCATATTTCAGGAAAACTCAGAATGAATTACATTCGTATTCTTCCTGGAGACAAAGTGACTGTAGAAATGTCGCCGTATGACCTGACAAGAGGTCGTATCACATGGCGATCCAAATAAGAAACTGTATAGAAAAATACTATACAATGCAAGTATTTTAGGAGGTATTCAATTATGAAAGTCAGACCTTCTGTAAAGAAAATTTGCGAGAAGTGCAAGATTATTAAACGCAAGGGCAAAATCATGGTTATCTGTGAAAATCCCAAGCACAAGCAGCGTCAGGGTTAATCCGACGCAAACCACTTAATGGAGGTGCAACTGACAAATGGCACGTATTTCAGGTGTTGACTTACCGAGAGAAAAAAGAGTTGAAATTGCTCTTACTTACATCTTTGGTATTGGTCGCAAAACTGCAAGTGACATTATAGCAGCAACAGGTATCAATCCTGACACAAGAGTTAAGGATTTGACTGAAGAAGACGTTTCTAAACTTCGTGAGTATATCGACCACAACGTTAAAGTTGAAGGTGACCTCAGAAGAGAAACAGCATTTGATATTAAAAGGCTTATCGAAATCGGTTGCTATCGTGGCGTACGTCACCGCAAGGGTCTCCCCGTAAGAGGCCAGCGTTCAAAGACAAACGCACGTACACGTAAAGGTCCGAAGAAGACAATAGCTAACAAGAAGAAATAATTGAAGGAGGAATAAGTAATGGCAAAAGTAGTTAAAAAAGCCGGTGCAACACGCCGTCGCCGTGAGCGTAAAAACATTGAGCGTGGAGCAGCGCACATTCAATCCACCTTCAACAACACTATCGTAACAATTACCGATACACAGGGTAACGCTGTGTCATGGGCAAGTGCAGGTGAAATGGGCTTCAGAGGCTCAAGAAAATCAACTCCCTTCGCAGCTCAGACAGCAGCAGAAACAGCAGCAAAAGTTGCTATTGACCACGGTATGAAAACAGTTGAGGTTTACGTTAAGGGCCCCGGCCAGGGACGTGAAGCTGCAATCAGAGCATTGCAGACAGCAGGCCTTGATGTTACAATGATCAAGGATGTAACTCCTATTCCCCATAACGGCTGCCGTCCTCCCAAGAGAAGACGCGTATAACCTAAATTTTGGAGGTGTAATATTATGGCAAGATATACCGGTCCGGTATGTAAATTGTGCCGTCGTGAAGGCAAAAAGCTCTTCCTTAAAGGCGATAGATGCTATACAGAAAGATGCGCTTTCGAACGTCGTTCATATGCTCCCGGTCAGCACGGCCAGAGCCGTAAGAAGATTTCTGAATACGGTCTTCAGCTTCGTGCTAAACAGCAGGCAAGACGTTACTACGGTGTAAATGAAGTTCAGTTCCATAAATATTTCCTGATGGCTGAGAAACGTCAGGGTGTTACAGGTGAAAACCTTCTCAGAATTTGCGAAAGCAGACTTGATAATGTAATTTATCTTCTCGGCTGGGCAAACTCAAGAGCAGAAGCAAGACAGCTTGTAATTCATGGACACTATGAAGTAAACTCAAAGAAAGTTGATATTCCGTCATATCTTCTCAAAGTAGGAGATACGGTTTCTATTAAGAGCAAAAGTAAGGACAGCGACAAATTCAAGGCAGTTCTTGAAGCTAACGCATCACGTCCCGTTCCCCAGTGGCTCGATCTTAACAAAGATGCTGCAACAGCTAAAATCGCTGCTCTTCCCGAGCGTGATCAGATCGGTGCTCCCGTTGAAGAACATCTTATCGTTGAGTTCTACTCTAAATAATCCGCAGGTTAGTCGGATATGGGGTTTGGCGGCAGTGGACCTTAACTTTGCCGCATAAGCTAAAAGAGTACCTATCATAAACGAAGGAGGTTTTCACATGATTGGAATAGAGAAACCGAAAATAGAAACACTCGCACATGAGGCCGATGGCACATACGGTAAGTTTGTACTTGAACCCCTTGAAAGAGGCTATGGTCTTACACTTGGTAACTCCATGAGAAGAGTTCTTCTTTCATCTCTTCCGGGTTTTGCAATCACATCCGTAAAAATAGATAACGTTCTCCATGAGTTCTCGACAATTGAGGGCGTTAAAGAAGACGTAACAGAAATCGTTCTTAATTTGAAGGAAGTAATCCTCAAATTCCACGGTGACGGTCCTAAAGTAATGTACATCGAGGCAGACGGTGAAGGCGAAATCACTGCAGGTGATATCAAAACTGACAGTGAAGTTGAAATCATCAATCCTGACCACCACATTGCATCTTTGGACAAAAATGCTCATGTGTATATGGAGTTGACCTGCGATAAGGGACGCGGCTACGTTTCAGCAGAGCGTAATAAGAAAATTATGCAGCCTGCAATCGGCGTAATCGCAATTGACTCAATCTATACTCCCGTAATCAAGGTTAACTATACAGTTGAGAACACACGTGTTGGTCAGATTACTGACTACGACAAGTTGACACTTGAAGTGTGGACAAACGGCACAATTACAGCTAAGGAAGCCGTTTCTCTCGCAGCCAAGATCCTCAACGAGCACCTCAACCTCTTCGGTGACCTCTCTGATGAGGCATACGATACAGAGGTTATGGTCGAGAAAGATGACAACGGTAAAGAAAAAATCTTAGAGATGACCATTGAGGAACTTGACCTGTCCGTACGCTCATTCAACTGCTTGAAGAGAGCGGGTATCAATACTGTTGAGGACTTGATTAACAAGTCTGAGGACGACATGATGAAGGTTAGAAACCTTGGTAGAAAATCTCTTGACGAGGTTGTTGCAAAGTTGTCCTCCCTTGGTTTCGAGCTCCGCGCGGAAGAAGAATAAAGGAGTGATTTTAAATGCCAGGTACCAGAAAACTCGGCAGAACAAGCGATCATCGCAAAGCTATGCTCAGAGCTATGGTAACATATCTTATCGAGAACGGCAAAATTGAAACCACCGTTACAAGAGCAAAAGAGGTTCGTTCAATGGCTGAAAAAATGATTACAGTCGCAAAAGACGGTTCTCTTGCATCAAAACGTCAGGTATTGGCATATCTTACAAAAGAAGATGTTGCTAAGAAATTGTTTGATGAAGTTGCTCCTAAATATAAGGAAGTAAACGGCGGCTATTGCCGTATTATCAAGACAGGCCCTCGCCGCGGTGACGCAGCAGAAATGTGCATCATCGAACTCATCTGAGTTGTCTGAAGATACGTTAACAAACTGAAATAACCCTCATCGCCAATAGGTGATGAGGGTCTTATTTTTTTCCTGATAAGTAAATATTTATTAAAATTTATTATATGCATTGAATTATTAAACATTTTCTGATATAATGTTACTTTGTTAAATCAATTTCAGAGAGGAAAAGTTAAATGAATCCGTTTACTATGGCGTGGCAGGCAATAATAACTTTTAGTCTTGCGGACACAATTGCACAAGTGAAAGAAGCTATATCAAATCTTAATTTTATACGGTGGTTTGATTTATATAATATGACATGGGAAGAAATTATTGCTCTCGCTTCAACAGACAGTGGTTTTGCAGCAACAACTTTCGGTCAGTATTGTGCACAGTATGCAGCAACAATGACAAACTGGGTATACACACTTGCATCTTTGTGTGCTATTGTAATTCTGCTTTGTAAGAAGAATAAAAAATGGTATTGGTATATGTTTTTCTCAATCGTAGCAGTAATGAGTGTTACTTCGGTTGGAATGCACACAGCTGATTATGGTGAATTTGCTCCGGGAATAATCACGACAAAATTATTTGCAAGTTACATAGATATGTCATTTACAGAGCTTATGGCTTGGTCGGGCGTAATTTGTTTTTCTTATGAGTTTTATAGCGATGACATAAAGAAACGCAACAAAATAAATATCGGTACTTCAATCTGGGCAGGATTGGTTCTTTTGTGGTTAACCTTTGAAGTGTTTGTACAGAAAAATCGTCCGCTCTGGATTGGTGGAAGAGATTCAAACGGAATGCCTTTTGATATGGGTGGTGACCACGGTGGTTTGTCTCTTGCTGAATTCGGTTGTTTCCTTACCTGTATTGCTTTCTTCTACATTCTATTCAACAAATTCAGAACAATTCCCAAAAATGAGTTAGGTATTGTCCTTCTTATTTTCGTAACTTTTGTTTCTGCATTTATAATAACCTCTCTCTGGGGAGATAACGAAATCAATCCCATTGCTCTCGGTAACTTCCATGGCCATTCTTTCTGGCATATGCTTACTGCAATCGGTACTTTTGAAGTAGTTGTATGGGTTGATACAAGGACTAATAATCAGTTAAAAGAATTGAATAAATAAAAAAAGCCGTTGGATTTGAAAATCCAACGGCATAATTTTTGTTTTTATTTTTTAAGTTCTTTAAGAGCGTCCTGCACGTAGTCAGTTGTAAGAATTTTCTGTACAGTTCCATCAACATCAAGTCTTTCTGTGTTGTGGCTTGTGTAAGATGAATCAGCCATTGTGTGAACAGTGCCGTCAACCATAAATTTATCGTAGTTAAGGTCACGGTTATCTGCTGAAACGCGGAAGTAACCGCCCATATCTTCACTTCTGAGTCTTTCTTCCTGAGTCATAAGTGTTTCGTAGAGCTTTTCACCATGTCTTGTGCCGATAATTCTTGTGCCTGTATCACCAAAAAGTTTCTGAACTGCCTTTGCAAGGTCTTCAATAGTTGAAGCAGGTGATTTCTGCACGAAAAGGTCACCGGGGTTTGCATGTTCAAAAGCAAACTTAACAAGGTCAACTGCTTCGTCGAGATTCATAAGGAAGCGAGTCATATTAGGGTCGGTGATTGTAATAGGTTTGCCTGCTTTGATCTGGTCGATAAACAGAGGAATAACACTGCCACGGCTACACATAACGTTGCCGTATCTTGTACAACAGATTACGGGACCGCCGCTTTCTGCAGCAATTCGTGCATTTGCAGTAACAACATGTTCCATCATTGCTTTTGAAATACCCATTGCGTTAATGGGGTAGGCAGCTTTGTCTGTTGAAAGGCAGACAACTCTCTTAACGCCTGTTTCCATAGCTGCGTGAAGCATATTATCTGTGCCTATTACGTTTGTGCGTACCGCTTCCATGGGGAAAAACTCGCATGAAGGAACCTGCTTGAGTGCTGCTGCATGGAAAACGAAGTCGACACCCTTCATTGCATCTGTAATTGACTGCTTATCTCTTACATCGCCGATATAAAATTTAACTTTTTCTGCATATTCAGGATGATTGAGCTGAAGCTCGTGACGCATATCGTCCTGTTTTTTTTCATCTCTTGAAAAGATTCTGATCTGACCGATGTCAGTTGAGAGGAAGTGCTTGAGAACAGTGTGGCCGAAAGAACCTGTTCCGCCTGTGATGAGAAGAGTTCTGTTGCTGAACATTTATCTTCTTCCTTTCATTAAATAATCATACGTAAAGATTCTAACACAAAAGCTTTGCTTTGTCAATTTAAGACGATTATTTCTGCAATGATGCGAATCTGTCGAGGTATTGATTTTTCAGGGTCTGTATGATATAATTATGATGTATATTTGTGTGGTATTTGGGCATTGATGGGGTAGCCTGAATATCGTTTTGTGAAAATCCTCAAATTTTTTGATGGGATGTGGATAAAGTGTCAAAAGGGCTTTCGATTAAAGAGCGCTTACAGATACTCAAAAAATCATTTTTCATTGCACTGACGGACTTTGTGTCTGTCGCGGCAGCGTTTTTCTTTGGTCTTTGGGTAAGGTATGATTTCAGTTTTGAGAAAATTCCTTATGAAAGCTTGGAAGAATATTTATGGTTTACACCTCTTTGGGGTGTTCTTACAATTATTGTTTTAGCTGTTTTTAATCTGTATAAAAGTGTCTGGACTTTTGTGAGTACAGATGAGTTTTTTCGCATAGTTATATCGTATTTCGTTCTCGGACTTCTCGGTACAACAGGCGTTGTAACAGGTCTTTTCAGTATGCCTGCAGCTGTGTACATAATAGGTTTTGTGCTCAGCTTCTGTTTCAGCGTGGCAATAAGATTCTCTTACCGCTTTATGCGTCAGGTAAGGCTGTATATGAAACGTCACAGCGCTGACAGTGATAAGAAAAATGTTATGATTATCGGTGCAGGTATGGCAGGTCGTGCTCTGATTACAGAATTCAAAAACAGTGAACATATCAGCGACAGAGTTGCCTGTGTTATTGATGATGATCCTCAGAAGAGAGGTAAGATGCTCTGTGGTGCTCCGATTGTAGGTAACAGAGACGATATTATCAGTGCAGTTGAAAAATATAAAATTCATAAAATCATTTATGCAATTGCAGCAAGTGATTCTGAAACAAAAAAAGAAATTCTCGACATATGCTCAAGAACAGGCTGTCAGGTGCAGATAATTCCTGCAGTTTATCAGCTGGTAAACGGTGAAGCAAATGTGAGCAAACTCCGTAAAGTTGACGCACAGGATTTACTTGGCCGTGAACCTATAAAAGTAAATATGGACGAAATCTATGAATTCATCAGCGGTAAAGTTGTTATGGTAACAGGCGGTGGCGGTTCAATCGGCAGCGAACTTTGCCGTCAAATTGCGTCGCACAAGCCCAAACAGCTTATCGTTTTAGATATTTACGAAAATAATGCGTACGATTTGGAACAAGAACTTAAAAGAAAGTATGCCGAGTTAGACTTGCTTACCTTAATCGCAAGCGTCCGCGATATGACAAAAATGGAAAACGTTTTTGAAAAGCACCGTCCTCAAATCGTATTCCACGCCGCTGCGCATAAGCATGTTCCTTTGATGGAAACAAGCCCTAACGAGGCGGTAAAAAATAACGTTTTCGGTACTTTAAACGTTGCAAAATGTGCGGATAAGTACGAAGTAGAGACCTTCGTGCAGATTTCCACGGATAAAGCGGTAAACCCGACGAATATTATGGGCG
>JAZREK010000072.1:0-2616 GCA_045660765.1 Clostridia bacterium | reverse complement strand
AGACTTCTTAAGCCCATTTTATCTCCAAACGGTGAAAAAAGCGGAGAAATCCTTTTTGAAGGAAACGATGTTTTCTCGCTCGACTCAAAAATACAGACTGAAAAAATAGGCTTTGTAATGCAGTCCCCAGAAAATCAGATTGTGACGGACAAGGTATGGCACGAACTTGCTTTCGGTCTTGAAAGCCTTGGCGTTAAAAATAGCGAAATCCGTGCGCGCGTTTGCGAAATGGCATCGTTTTTCGGTATCGAGGATTGGTTTTATAAAAAGACAACCGACCTGTCGGGCGGACAAAAACAGCTTCTGAATCTTGCATCGGTTATGGTAATGCAACCGACTGTGTTGATTTTGGACGAACCTACAAGCCAGCTCGATCCGATTGCATCACAGGAACTTTTAGACGCGGTTTATAAGATTAACCGCGAACTTGGTGTGACCGTTATTCTTTCCGAACACAGACTTGAAGAAGCACTTGCTTTCGCTGATAAAATGGTAGTTCTGGACGAGGGAAAAATAGTATTTGACGGCACGCCCATAGATGCCGCGCAGGTTCTCAAACAACAAAAAAGCACAATGCTTACGGCAATGCCTGTCGCAATGCGTGTATTTGCATCTCTTGAAAACGAGGGCGCGTCCCCCGTCACGGTAAGAGAGGGAAGAGGATACCTTGAAAACTTCCTTAAAACCCACTCGCCGAAAGAGATTAAAAGCGAAGAAAAAATAGTTAGTGGCAATGTCGCACTTAAAATTGACGATGCCTATTTCAGATATGAAAAAAACTCTCCCGATGTTTTAAAAGCATTGAGCCTTGAAGTTAAAAAAGGCGAATTTTATGCAATATTGGGCGGAAATGGAAGCGGTAAAACGACGGCGCTTTCTCTACTTTGCAAAATAAATAAGCCCTATCGCGGTAAAATCACAATAAACGGAGAAAATACCGTGACGGCACTTCTCCCACAAAATCCGCAGACACTTTTCACGGGCAAAACCGTGGAGGAAGATATACGCAGTATGCTCCGTGAAAAAGACGAAGCACTCTTTGAAAATATAGTGTCACTTTGCGAGCTTGAACACCTTTTAGCGCGTCATCCGTACGACCTTTCAGGCGGAGAAATGCAACGAGCCGCACTTGCAAAAGTGCTTCTTACAAACCCCGACATTTTGCTTCTTGACGAGCCGACAAAGGGAATGGACGCTCACTTCAAAAATAAACTTGCGAGAATCCTCATCTCACTGAAAAACGATGGCGTTGCCGTGCTTATGGTTTCGCACGATGTTGAATTCTGTGCAAAATTCGCCGACCGTTGCGCCATGTTTTTTGACGGCGGTATCGTAAGCGAAGGCGATCCGTTTGAATTCTTCTCGGGAAAGAGCTTTTACACAACTGCCGCAAACCGTATGTCACGCGGTATTCTGGACGGATGTATTATCACAGAGGATATTATAAAAATGTGCGGTGGAGAAGAAGTCGAGGAAGACTATACTCCCCCTGAAATGAAAAATGATGAAAAAAATGAGCCTCCCGTTTCAGAAAAGAAAAAATCAAGACTTGCAAACTACATAGCAGGTGCGCTTTTTATACTGATAGGGCTATTCCTTATCTTAAAATGCCGTGACCTTTATAACGACTGGCGTATTTATGCGGTGGACTTGGGGATAATTCTGTCGTTCGGAATTGCGGTAAATCTGCTTATTCCTCAAAAAAGAATCGGGACCGAAATCACAGTCACACCGCAGTCGAAAGGAAGAAAACGCGGACGCGGTCTTCTTTTCGGGGCGCTGACGCTATTTATATTGATGCCCGCAACGGTACTTTTGGGAATTTATCTTTTTGATGATAAAAAGTATTATTTCATCAGCCTTCTTCTCGTGCTTGAGGCGATGCTACCTTTTATACTTTCGTTTGAAAAGCGAAACCCCTCAACACGCGAAATAGTTGTGATAAGCATACTGTGTGCAATCGGCATAGCAGGAAGAATTGCATTCGTAGCTCTTCCACAGTTCAAACCTCTTGCGGCAGTAATTATAATAACGGGAATTTGCTTCGGTGCGGAAAGCGGTTTCTTAACCGGTGCAATAAGTGCGTTTGTGTCAAACTTTTATTTCGGTCAGGGACCATGGACACCGTGGCAGATGTTCGGCTTTGCGGCAGTAGGTTTTCTGGCAGGACTTATCTTCCACAACAAAAAGGTGAAGAAGACACGTATCGGATTATCAATTTTCGGGATAATTTCAATATTCCTTGTCTACGGACCGATAGCGGATATGAGCTTCCTTTCGTATATGTCAATGCCGACATGGAATTACTTTTTATCAGTCCTTGCGGCAGGGGTAGGGTTTAACGTGATACACGGTGTATCAACGGCAGTTTTCCTTTATACCTGCGCCGAGGCAATGTGCGAAAAACTTGAACGAATAAAACTCAAATACGGAATACTGGATTAAAAAAACGAGTGTATCGAATGATACACTCGTTTTGAATTTGAATATTGTGTTCTGCGCTGAATCAGAAGCCGACGCGGAGGTGCACTAATTTAGATGCAGAATTGACAAACTGAGCCCGTAGGTGTATATAGATACTCCGCGGGTGAAGTTTGCCGATAACTTTAAGGCATA
>JAZREK010000071.1:0-1723 GCA_045660765.1 Clostridia bacterium | reverse complement strand
GTATGTCTCCGTCTTCCAGGAACTGATGGCAAGGCCAAGATGAGTAAGTCACTTGGCAACTGTATCTACCTTTCCGACCCTGCCGATGTAGTGGAAAAGAAGGTAAAGAGCATGTACACCGACCCTACTCACATTAAGGTGAGCGACCCGGGTAAGCTCGAAGGAAACACCGTATTTACATACCTCGACGCATTCAGTCGTCCGGAACACTTTGAACGCTACTTGCCGGAATACCCTAATTTGGATGAACTCAAGGCACACTACACCCGTGGTGGTTTGGGCGATATGAAGGTGAAGAAGTTCCTCGCTGCTATCATGCAGGAAGAACTCGGCCCTATCCGCGAACGACGCAAAGAATTCGAAAAGGACATCCCTGCCGTATACGAAATGCTCCGCAAGGGTTGTGAAGTGGCTCGCGAAACTGCATCTGCTACCCTCGACGAGGTTCGTCGCGCCATGAAGATCAACTATTTTGACGATGCCGATTTGATTGCCGAACAGGCAAAGCGATTCGCTCAAGAATAAAGCGAAAGCAGAAATAATAATTCCCTCCTTTTATGCCCATGCCTTAAAAGGAGGGAATCTTTATTCTATAAGGTATTTAGTTTTGATACAATATCAGGGACATTACAGGAGTAATCTAAAAACCACCAATATAAGGTTCTAATTAGTTAGCATTTAAAACCGTTGTAGTCCCTATCGGATACAACACCCCTTTATAATAAGAATTACCCCAGTAATTTTTCAGTGTAGCGGTACAATTATTGGTTCCTTCCTCAAGAACAATCTTGACAGTAAAAGAGGAATGCATAGATTTTAATTTTACCGCCATTGACAATACTCTATTATTTTTTTTATCCTTTTTAATTGTTATGTTAGAAGCTTTACCTTTTTCGATATCGGGAAACATATAGAATGTTCCGCCTCCTCCTACATGAAGATATTCTCTACGACCATCATCATACTGATATGACGCAGAATCACCTTCCAAAATAAGGAAATTAGTTTCATTATCAAGATGTTTTCTTCTTTGTCCTCTATAATCCAGAGTATTAAATCTGATAATGAATTGCCTTTCCTCCAATGCTTTCAATGCCTGTTCATAAGAAATCTCATTAGAAGAGTTCTGCTGGTTCCCATTACTTGCATATGTTACATTTATTGCAAATAAAGCAATTGCCATGAATAATAAAAATCGTTTCATAACACTTCATTTTTAATCAGTCAATAATGTCTATCTCTTGTGCAAATTTAAAAACATTACAGGAGTAATCCAAAAATAATCATCATTAAATTCTAGGATTCGGCTATATATACATAAAAGTTTGCTCCCGACCCCTTCACCCTATTCACCATACTTCCATGTATATAAAAAGACAAAAAACGCGTCTTGACGAACTTGCAAATGCATCAAGGCGCGTTGATAAATTCGTCAAAGAGTTTTCATCAAAACATCAAGAGGTTTTTCAAAAAGTTCTTGATGTTTTCAAAAAAGTCCTGTCAAGTTTTTCGGCAATTATTTTCACCGGTTTTGTGAAATATTTTGCCCCTTATACGCGATCACAACCGAAAAAAGAGGCGTCTTTCATCGAAAATACACTTTATTTGCAAAATTCTTCCGAAAATATTTGCAGGTTCAAAAAAAAGCCGTACCTTTGCATCGCTTTTGAAACAAGAGACATCGGGCGTTTAGCTCAGCTGGTTCAGAGCATCTGCCTTACAA
>JAZREK010000070.1:0-63343 GCA_045660765.1 Clostridia bacterium | reverse complement strand
TTATTTTGTTGTATTCAAGAACCTTCAAAGTGCGTTGTTCCATAGTATCAGTTCCTTTGTTTGCTGTTACGTGTTGTATGCGGGGACGGCGGATCACCCGCTTCGTTATTGCGAGTAGTATGCGGGGACGGCGGATCACCCGCTTCGTTATTGCGAGTAGTATGAGGGGACGGGTTGTTTTTTGTAAGCCGAAGGGGTAACAAAACCGACCCGTCCCCAAACGAGAATGTTAGCGTTTAATATGTTTGGGCAAGCCGTTCTCCATAATAGGGGTAAGTTCGCCTTCGATAAGCGGACGCGCGTATTTTATAAATTCTTCGGTTACGTTGTCGCCTTTTTCGTTAATCATATAGCGCGGAACTTCTTTTGCAAGGTTTGCAATCTCCGCAACGTCTGCAGTATCTGTTTCGCAGATGTAGGGGTTATCGGAAACTCTCTTTAAAAGTGCCATCTTACCGCTTTCGCCCTGTGCAGCGGCTTTTACAGCTGCACTACCAACAGCGAATGATTCATTAATATCTGTAAGCGAAGCAATATGTGAAGCACAACGCTGAACTGTTGAAAGTTCTACGGCGCGTGTCTTTATACCAAGGTCGTTTTTAAGCATTGTCGCAATTGTCTGCGCTGTACCTGTAAGCATAGTGTGACCGAATGCGTCAGTACCCTTTTCGCTACCGAGTTCGCAAACATACTTGCCGTCAGCCGTTCTTACACCCTCGGAAACTGTGATTACGAGCGACTTGTTTCCTTCGGTAAGTTCTTTTACGCGGTTTTTAACGTATTCGTAATCAAACGGAACTTCGGGAAGAAGCACCATTGCCGCGCCTTCACAGTCATCGCCCTTTGCAAGAGCGCTCGCACCTGTAAGCCAACCTGCATCACGGCCCATAATTTCAACAACGGTTACGCTCTTAAGGTCGTAAACCAGACTGTCGCGTACAAGTTCCTTGGTAACTGTTGCAACGAATTTTGCCGCACTGCCGAAACCGGGGGTATGGTCAGTTTTTACAAGGTCGTTGTCAATAGTTTTCGGCACACCCATAAACTTAATATCGGTGTTTTTGAACTTATTATACGCAGAAAGCTTTTTAACAGTATCCATCGAGTCGTTACCACCGATGTAGAAAAAGCCCTTTATATCGTGCTTTTCAAAAATCTTGAAAAGATTTTCGTAAACTTCGTTTCCTTCCACGGGTTCGGGAAGCTTAAAACGGCAAGAGCCAAGGTAAGATGACGGAGTTCTCTTCAAAAGCTCAACATCATTGTCGGTTTTGAGATATTCTTTCATATCAATCATATTTTCGGCAAGAAGACCTTCAACACCGCCGACCATACCGAAAATTTTACCTTCGCAGAGGTTTTTACCCTCACAGAAAACGCCTGCGAGAGTTGCATTTATAGCAGCGGTAGGACCGCCTGACTGACCAATTACTATGTTTCCTTTGATTTTCATAATTTATCTCCTCTCAAGCACGCGGAAGCCGAATTCCGTATGCTTACTTTCCTAAAAATGCCGCGCCGATGATACCTGCATCACCGCCGATTGTGGATGCTGAAATTTCGGGAATACCGATTGTGTCCGCACCGAATGCGTACTTTCTTGCATATTCGCGGATAGGTGCGATAAGTGTTTCGCCCTCTGCCGAGATAGCACCACCGATTACAATTTCATCGGGCTGGAAAATGTTTATCATATCTACAACACCGACAGCAACATCTTCAATCCATATATCGCGAACACGCTCTGCGTCCTTGTCACCGTTTTTCGCAAGGGTGAAAACAGTTCTTCCCGAGATTCTTTCCCCTTCAGGAAGTGTTTTGATCTCGTCCTTATGCTCGATAGTGGTGTTTATAAGACCTGTTACCGAACCGTATGTTTCCCAGCAACCGCGTCTTCCGCAATTGCACTGGCGTCCGCCTGCGTGGGTAACAACGTGACCGATTTCGCCTGCAGCACCATTAGTGCCTATGTAAAGTTTTTTGTTGATTATTACGCCACCGCCGATACCTGTACCGAGTGTTATGAAAAGGAAATTGTCGGACTTGTTAGTACTGCTGTAATATTCGCCGAGCGCCGCACAGTTGGCATCGTTATCCACGAAAACGGGAATATCGCCAAGTTCCTTCTGCAGAACATCGCGCGCGTAAATGGTGGTGAAACCGATATTTTCGGCCTCGATAAGAAGTCCCTTTTCGCGGTCAACAACACTGGGTGAACCGATACCGATAGCCTTTATATCGTCAGCTGTGATTTTTGCCTGTGCCATAGCTTTTTTAACACATTCAATCATTGCATGGCTGAAAGCGTCGTCATCATTACATGGAGTGGGAATGGCGCATTTTGTAAGGATTTTTCCGTCCTCATTTACAATGCCTGCCTTAATACTCATTCCGCCTATATCGACACCTATATACATAGCAATATCTCCTTTGTAAGTAGTCTTAAATATATTTTAATATATTTAAAGTTTTCTGTCAATCAGATTCTGTCCCATGAGCGCGGAACATAAATGTCGTTGAAAGTGTATATTGCAAAGCGGTCGCTCATACCTGCAATATAGTCGCATACTGCCCTTTCAACACCGTCTTTCCACGCAATTTCCTGAAGCGAAAGGGGCATCGCGCCAACATTCTCGTAATAGTATTTGAAAAGACCTTCAATTATTCCTGAAACCTTTTTTTCTTCCTCTTTCGCTTTCGAGCCGATATATACGTGGTCGAAAAGGAATGTGCGAAGACGAATCATTACTTCCTCTACCTCGTCGCTCATTAAAATATCGTTTTTGCCGCTTGATGAATTTACGATATCAAGGACAAGAGTGTTTATTCTTTCGCCACTTGTTTTTCCGAGAATATCACCAATAAACGGAGGAATGTCCTTTTCGTCGATAATCCCCGCACGACAAGCATCGTCAATATCGTGAGTTATATATGCAATTCTGTCGGCAATTTTCAGTATTTTACCTTCAAGAGTGGCACTTTCAGCGTCACCCGAATGGTTTGCAATTCCGTTCAAGACTTCCCACGTAAGGTTGAGGTTTTCAAGCTTTTCTACCGTGCGGATGGACTGAAGCGAATGTGAAAACCCACCGGGACAAAGCTTGTCAAGGGCGGCTTCCCCTGCGTGACCAAACGGAGTGTGCCCGATGTCGTGACCGAGCGCCATTGCCTCCACTAAATCTTCGTTAAGGCGCAGACTGCGTGCAATAGTGCGCGCTATCTGTGAAACTTCAAGCGTATGTGTAAGACGTGTGCGGTAATGGTCACCCTCGGGAGTTATAAATACCTGTGTCTTATGTTTAAGTCGACGGAAAGATTTTGAATGCAAAATTTTATCGCGGTCGCGCTGAAATTCCGTTCTTATGTCGCAAAGGGGCATTTCCTCTCTGCGTCCTCTCGTGTTTTCGGAAAGAGTGGCAAAGGGGGAAAGTGTCTCTCTTTCAATTTTTTCTGTCATTTCGCGAATATTCATAATTTATCATCTCCAAAAAGAAAAAGGTGTAAAACGCAAATTTTACACCTTTTTATCTATAAAATTAGTCACCAAAGCAGATACCGAGAGATCTCGCTACCTGAACGAGTTCGGAATCGGGGTCAACCTGCTTGTTTTCCTGACCGATAACATCTTCGAGTGATGCGTATTCGATTTTGTCGCCCTTTAAGATTACCATGTTGCCGAATTTGCCTTCCATAGCAAGCTCTACTGCGGCGCAACCATAACGTGATGAAAGCACTCTGTCATGTGCAGATGTAGAGCCACCGCGCTGAATGTGACCGAGAATTGTTGCACGCGCTTCATTGTTGCAAAGTTCTTCAAGCTGATCCGCAACAACCTTTGCAATACCACCAAGACGGATGGGGTCGGGGCTGTCTTCACGAACACGCGCTACAACGATTTCGCCGTCCTTGGGCTTAGCACCTTCAGCTACTGCAACGATTGCAAAATCCTTACCCTCTGCAAAATCGTCCTTGATTTTTGCTGCAACCTTGTTGATGTCAAAAGGAATTTCGGGAAGCAGAATAACGTCTGCTGCACCTGCAATACCGCCGTGAAGAGTAAGCCAACCTGCACCACGGCCCATAATTTCTGCAACCATGATTCTACCGTGACTCTTTGCAGTTGTTCTGAGACGGTCAAAACAGTCAGATGCAACTGAAACGGCTGTATCAAAACCGAATGTATAATCTGTACAGTTAAGGTCATTGTCGATAGTCTTGGGGATAGCGATAACATTTACACCAAGACGGGCAAAGTCACGTCCGCTTGTAAGTGTGCCGTCGCCTCCGAGGATGAAGAGTGCGTCAATGCCCTCTTTCTTGAGGTTTTCAACTGCTGTAAGTGAAGCATCGCGATAAACAATCTGACCATCTTTTCTGATAACAGCACCGTTTTCATCGCGTGCGGGATACTTAAAGAGATTGTCCTTGTTAGAGCTCTTAAGGATTGTACCGCCTTCGCCGAGAATTTCCTGAACGCTGTCAAGTGTCAGCGGAATAAAGTCGCTGTGATAAAGACCGTGATAACCTTTACGGATACCAACAACCTCAAGTCCGTATTTAATTATTGCAGTTTTTACGACTGCGCGTATAACTGCGTTAAGGCCGGGGCAGTCTCCGCCACCGGTAAGAATAGCAATTTTTTTGATCTGTGCCATTTATATTCCTCCGTTCCCATCAGGGATAATATGCGAAAATATCCATTCTAACCTATATTACTACACCTTGAGCCCGATTTCAAGCAAAATTTTTAATAAATTCCTATTTTTTTACAATAATTTCCCGCGTTTTATAAAAAGACAAGAGGATGCACAACGTGTATCCCCTTTATCAGCGTGTCGATAAACCTATCGGCACGCTGGCAGACGAGGAAAAAGGAAGGTAAATTTGTTCAACACGAACTCGTCGGCGTACGAGGGTACGGTAGAGGGCGTGTTGGACGAAAGCAAGCAAAAGCCCTGAAAAATTGCATTTTTTAGGGCTTTTATTATGTTGTTAACAATGGCTTTCTGTTTTTATCAGTTTATCGAAAGTTAACAAACTTTGCGAAAAAATATTTATTTTTATATTTTGCTTGCGCTTGACCGACTTTTTCGACAGTCTGAGAGGATGCACAAGGCATCCTCTTTATTATTTTACTTTTTTTCGATTTTTATTTCATCATTTTCTGCTTTTATTATAACGCTGTCACCACGTGCAATTTTTCCGTCGAGCAATTCCTCGGCGAAAAGGTCTTCAACCTTTGAAGTTATCGCACGACGAAGCGGTCTTGCACCGTAAATGGGGTCAAACCCTGCTTTTGAAAGGAGTTTCAATGCGCTTTCGTCAACCTCAATTGTGATGTCGTTTTGAAGAAGTCGTTTCTTGATATCTTCCATCATAACAAGAGCAATCTGTCCGATTTCATCTTCGCTTAAACGTTCAAAAACAATAGTGTCATCCACGCGGTTTAAAAATTCGGGACGGAACGCTTTTTTAAGTTCGTCCATAACGTTGTTTTTGATGTTTTTGTTAATTTCTGCGTGGTTGTCGCTTGCCGATGCAAAACCGAGCGATTTCGGTTCTGTGATATTTCTTGCACCGATGTTGCTTGTCATTATTATAACGCAGTTTTTGAAGTCTACGCGTCTGCCCTGACTATCGGTTAAAATACCGTCGTCGAGTATCTGCAACAAAATGTTGAACACGTCGGGATGTGCTTTTTCGATTTCGTCAAAAAGAATTACGCTGTATGGTTTTCTGCGCACCTTTTCGGTAAGCTGACCGCCTTCGTCAAAACCGACATATCCGGGAGGTGAACCAACCATTTTTGAAACGGAGTGCTTTTCCATATATTCCGACATATCAACGCGGATAAGCGCATCTTCATCGCCGAAAAGTGCCTCGGTAAGTGCTTTTGAAAGCTCGGTCTTACCGACACCCGTCGGACCAAGGAAAATAAATGAGCCAATCGGGCGCTTGGGATCTTTGAGTCCCATTCTGCCACGGCGGATTGCACGGCTGACCGCCGTTACCGCATCGTGCTGACCGATAACTCGTTTGTGGAGTACATCTTCAAGATTGCGAAGACGTTCGCTCTCCTCCTCAGCAAGCTTCTTGACGGGGATACCTGTCCAACCGGACACGATTTCAGCAATTTCGTCCTCACCGATTTCTCCCGATGTACTTGTCTTTGTGTTCTTCCATTCTTCGTGCAGTGCGGAAAGCTTTTCGCTTTTCTCCTTTTCTTCGTCACGAAGTGTTGCCGCTTTTTCAAAATCCTGCGAATTTATTGCCTCTTTCTTTTCGGATGCAAGACGTTCAAGCTCTTCCTCAAGCTCCTTGATTTCAGGAGGCAGGGTAAGAGCACCAAGCTTCACCCGACTGCACGCCTCGTCCACAAGGTCAATCGCCTTGTCGGGCAAAAAGCGGTCTGTGATATAGCAACTGCTCATTTTTGCGGCGGCGATGATTGCATCGTCCTTGATTTTAACGCCATGATGTGCTTCGTACTTTTCACGGATGCCTTTTAATATTTCAATAGTTTCCTCAACGGACGGCTCGCCAACCGTTACGGGCTGAAAACGTCTTTCAAGTGCGGCATCCTTTTCTACGTATTTTCTGTATTCGTTAAGAGTTGTCGCACCGATAAGCTGAAGCTCGCCGCGTGCAAGCGACGGTTTTAATATGTTTGCCGCATCTATCGCGCCTTCTGCCGCACCTGCACCGATTATGGTGTGCATCTCGTCAACGAAAAGGATTACGTTGCCGACTTTTACAATTTCGTCAACGGCTTTTTTAAGGCGTTCTTCAAATTCGCCACGGTATTTTGCTCCTGCAACAACACTTGAAAGGTCAAGAGAAACGACTCTTTTGCCTTTTAAAAGTTCGGGGACGTTACCGCTTGCAATCTCTTGTGCAAGTCCTTCTGCAACAGCGGTTTTACCAACCCCCGGTTCGCCTAAAAGAACGGGATTGTTCTTCGTTCTGCGTGAAAGAATCTGGATAACTCTTTCTATTTCTTTTTCACGACCGATTACGGGGTCGAATTTTCCTGCTTTTGCAAATTCGGTCAGGTCGCGTCCGAATTGATTAAGCGTCGGGGTATCTGCGCCTGCACTTTTCTTTTTGGGAGATTGCGGTGTTGCTTCAACAAGCGTCTCGGCGATGTCTTCGTAAAGATTGTTCGGTGCGCCGAAGGACATTAAAATTTTAAATGCGACGCTGTCACGTTCACGCGCGAGCGCAAGGAGAATATGCTCCGTACCGATATGCGCACTTCCGAACTTGTGCGCTTCGGCTACCGACTGCTGTAATGCGCGGTTCGTTCTCGGCGTAAATCCTGCAAAATTACCCGAAAAAGTCGCATCCTTGTTAAAACCTTCGATTTTCTCTAAAAGCTCCTCTGGATTGATGTTGTGAGAAGCGAGGTACTTTGCGGCAAAACCGCTACCCTCTGCCAAAAGACCGTAGAGAAGATGCTCGGTCCCTATATAATTGCAATTTGTATCGGATGCGCATTTCTGTGAAAGCGAAATTGCTTTTTGTGCTTTTTGTGTAAATCTGTTTTCGAATTCCATTATGTTTTCCTCCTTATAATGAATTCTGAATAATCTGCGCTCTTTTTATGTCGCGCTCGGAAGCGGATAAGTTTTCATCATCCGACACGAGCGTTGCGGGCATAGTTGAAAGCATCGCACGGCGCAGCTGTGAAACGTCTATATTTTTTATTATACCTGCATTTGCGCCCATGCAAACATTGGAAACAAGACCAAGTGCTTCGCCTGACGGAATCATATGTGCATATTTAAGTATACCCAATGAGCGCAAACATTTATCTTTTAATTCAAGCGGATTTTTCTCGAAAAGCTCGGCGCTGATTCGGCGTTCCTCGCTGATAAGGGAACAAGCGGCGGCGGAAAAACGCGATATGATATCTTCCTCGCTTGTGCCGAGGGTAATCTGGTTTGAAAGCTGGAACAGAGCACCGCTGGCACGGCTACCCTCGCCGTAAAGTCCGCGCACGGTCATACCGAGGTTTGCCGCCCATTTTAAAAGCGGATTTACGCGCCCTGCCGTGTTGATTGCAGGAAGATGAATCATAACTGACGCGCGAAGTCCTGTACCTGCATTGGTGGGACAGCTTGTAAGGAAACCGAACTCGCTATCTTTGTCAAATGTCAGCTTTTCGGAAAGTAATGTTTCAACTTTTTTCGCCATATCGTACGCACTTTCCGTATCAAGACCGTCTGCAAAAACCTGAATGCGAAGGTGGTCTTCCTCGTTTATCATAATTGAAATTTTTTCGTCGTCACTTATAATAACGGCAGCGGGGACTTTAGATGCGCAAATCTGCGTGCTTATAAGATGCTTTTCGATAAGCGCCTTTTTCTGCACGTCGGACAGTTCAGAAACCTTGTACATTTTAAGGTTTTCTTTAAGGGGCGAATTTGAAAACGCATCCCATACGGTTCCTATAAGCTCTGCCGCCTGATTTTGATTCATTTTGTGCGGATAGGGAAGCGATTCGATATTTCGCGCAAGGCGGATTCGGGTTGTAACGGCGATGTCTTTTTCGTTGATATTATTCATCACTTACCCTCCTTTGCGCGGATTTCGTCGCGGATTTTTGCCGCTTCTTCGTAATTTTCGGTATTGATAGCTTCTTTAAGCTTATCTTTTAATATGTCAAGTTCGCTCTTTTCCTCTTTTTTGATTTCGGGAGCAGGAGCTTCGGTTTTCGCTTCAGTGTGGACAGATGTGCCGTGAATTTTCTGAAGCATACTTTTTGCCTGCGCGCGGAATGTTTCGTAACATTTACCGCAACCCATTTTCCCTTTGCGGGCAAACTCGGAAAGAGTCATTCCGCAAGTGGGACACGCGCTCTGTCTTGCTTCCGTGCGTGTGCCGAATGACAAAAGCGATCCGAAATTATCAAAAATTGATTCGCCCGACGCACACGCCGAACAAAGATTGAGCGAGCTTTTTTTGCCGTTTATAATTTGTGTATAGAGAACTGTTGCATTGTTCTTGCCACATTTTTCACATAGCATATGATTTCCTCCTTACCTGACAATACTCGTTATCATACTCTTGAATATCCTCGCCCTTACTGTGTCGCGGATATCCGCCGTAAAGGGAAGAACTTTATCATTTACTGCGCCGAGGATTATATGCGCCTCGCGTGGGGTGATACATTCGTAATCGAGAAGATTCTGTACAAAAACTGCCGCTGTACGATAGGAAAGTGTATTCCCAACCGCGTTTACAATATGCATCGGGTAGGTGGAACGGTCAGTTTTAACTGCGCGGATTCGCACACCGCCACCACCACCACGACGGCTTTCAATGATATAACCGCGTTCGGGGGTGAAGCGTGTCTGGATAACATAGTTTATCTGACTTGGTACGCAGTTAAGCTCCCCTGCAAGTGTGTTTCGCTGAATTTCAACGTTGCCGTCCGATGCTTTAAGCATATCTATAAGCATTTTTTCGATGATGTCCGACATGTTCATATATAAACACTTCCTTTGCGACTAAATTTGACTTTGACTTTCTTTGACTTTAATATATCACTACCGTTTTCATTTGTCAATACTTTTGCTAAAAAAAGAAAAGATGACGGAAAAACCGTCATCTTCTTCTCTTTTTCTTTTTCTGTGTTTTACGAATCTTGTTGGTGATCATAGCGATTGCCATAAGTGCGAGGAATGCCATCATAAAATACGAAAGTACGGAAATATTGTTGCTCTTTACCCTCGTCCACATTTCAAGAACCTGATAGTTTCGCGTGCCGAAATCTTCCATAATTCCGCAACGCGCAACTTCGTCGAGCGAGGGATACTGTGTTGTCAGCTGTCTGCCTAAAGTATTTGTTCTTATGATAGCCTTTCCGTCTGTATAATTCTCCTCGGAAAGAGTGCCGTTGAAGAAATACGAAAGGTCGTATTCGTATTTGCCGTTTTCGTCTTCATAATTTTCTTTTACAAGATCGAAAATCTCATCGCCTGCGATTGCACTTGTGTAACCGATGTAATCCATATTCATAACGGCAATATCGGGACGACACAAGAAGTCAACAAAATCCTGCGCAAGCTCTACGTTTGCGCCCTTGGGCATCACCCAGCCATCAAACCATATTGTAGAGCCCTCGTCGGGAATCTTGAATGAAAGCTCTTTTTCATACTCCTCTTCGGCAACATCCATTGCATAAACAGCGTCACCACTCCACGCAAGGTTTGCACCGATTTTACCTGATACTATGTCGATTTTACCTGTGTCTACTTCAAATCCGTAAATGTTTTTCTTCATTTCGGAAAGAGCTTCTCCGACATTTTCGATGTTGGCTTCGGTGGTGTCGTTTGCAACGTCGTTTACGATTTTTTGCAGTTCTTCGGCGTCAATTTCGCCGTTTTTGTATTTTTCGTTTGCTTCGCGCAGCTTTTCGCGCTGAACGTAAAGCGAACCTACAACGTATGCATCACGCGAAACGTCCTTACAGGTAACACGGTTTTTATAGTCCGTATTCCAGAAAAGGTCCCACGTGGAAACGTCTTCGTTTTTAATTACGTCGGGGTTATACAAGAAGCCGACAGTACCCCACATATATGCAACCGAGTATTCTGTCCAGTCATTTTTTGCAAACAAATCGGAAATATAGGGGGAAACATATTTTGTATAGTTTTTCATTTTCGAAACGTCAAACTTTTCAATGGAAATTGCATCATCATCCCCGTTTTGTGTTGCCAGAATCATCTTCTGGATAACATAGTCCGACGGACAAACAAGGTCATAGCTCGTTTTCCCTGTACGCAGAGTGTTAAGCATTGTTTCGTTTGTTTCAAATGTATCGTACTGCACGCGTACTTTTTTTCCTGTGCGCGCCTCGTAATCCTTTTCCCACAGCTCCATAACGGAATCGGCGATTTTCGCACCGTCGTCATCTTTGCCCTCGTTTATATATTCCTGCCAGTTATATACGCGCAGAACGTCAACCTCTTTAACATCTTCAACTTCAGACGAAGAAGAAAAGAAAAGCGGTGCGCAAAGAAAAAGAATCATACAAACACAAACAGATGCACTGACGAGTCGTGTACCGACCTTGTTAGTATGCTTCGGCTTTCCTGCACCTTTATTCTCCTTGGAATTGACATTTACAATAACAAGTATTATAAGAGCAATCAGCGTAATAACCGTTGTAAGCGCACGAAGCGCAGGGGGCTGGACGCTTTTACTTGTAACACCGTAAACGTATGTGCTGAGAGTCTGGAATGCCGTATCTCTCGTGAATGCGGTGATGATGTAGTCATCAAGTGAAAGTGTGATTGAAAGGATAAATCCAGAAAATACACCGGGCAAAATTTCCGGCAGAACGATGCTTCGAAGTGCCTTGGAGGGTGTTGCTCCGAGGTCGAGCGCCGCCTCGTAAATATTGGGATTCATCTGCATCAGCTTCGGACGGACAGAAAGCACTACAAAAGGAATTGTAAGCACTACGTGACCGATAAGAAGCGTGATAAAATCAAATGTCACACCAAAAAAAACGAAAAGTATAGTAAGAGAAAGTGCCGTAACGATTTCCGCATTCATAACGGGAATGTTACCGATACCTTCCATAACGGCTTTTGACCTTTTACCGCTGTAAAAAATACCTATTGCACCGAGTGTACCGAGTATTGTTGAAACAATAGCGGAAGAAATCGCAACAAGGAAGGTGTTGTAACACGCCTGCATAATCTCTTTATCGCGGAAAAGAGCGACGTAAAGATGCAAACTGAAACCGTCCCATTTACCGATAGTATTATTGTTTGTAAAACTGAACACAATCAAAAACAATATCGGCGCGTACATCACAAAAAGGAGGATGCGCACATAAAATTTACACAGAAAATCTGTAAGCGAAAACTTCTTTTTCATCACCACAGACCTCCTCTCGCATCTTCTTCGGGCGTGTCGGTGCAAAGCGAACCGAACGCGATAATTGCCAGCATAATAAGTGCAACAAGGCTGCCTATATGCCAGAGTCCCTGATCAAAATAAAGCTGAATACTGTTACCGATAAGAGAGATTGTTCTCTCACCCATAACGTCGCTTATTACATAACTGCTCATCGTGGGCATAAATACCATTGTTGCCGCGGAAACAACACCGGGCATCGTCATGGGCAGAATGGTGCGGAAGAATGTCTGCACCTTGTTTGCGCCGAGGTCATAGCTCGCCTCAATAAGCGAAATATCCATTTTTGTCATTGTCGTATAAAGCGGAAGTATTACAAACGGCAGATAGTTATAAACCATACCAATCATTGTCGCAATATACGGATGCTCGCCACCCGATATTCCTATCCAGAACAGAAGGTCGCGTGTCGCAGAGGTACGCAATACAAAGTTAATCCACATCGGCATTACGAAAAGAAGCATGGTTGCCTTACCGAAGCTGAGGTTCTTTTTCGCAAGGAAAAACGCCGCGGGATAACCGAGAAGCAGACAGATTGCAGTGTTTAACATGCCTATAAATATGCTGAACATCAGCGTACTTATGTTATGTCCGCCTGAAAAGAATGTCTTGAAATTCTCAAATGTCAGTTTTCCGTTTTCATTAGTAAAGGCGTATGCCACAATCAGAAAAAGCGGAATAACTACAAACAGAATCAAAAATATTGCGTAGGGCACGGCGAGCGTTTTTCTGGAAAAAAGATTATTTTTTCGCATACTGCTTCGCCTCTCCCTTCAGTTTTATTTTAATGTCTTCGGGTTTTACGTTAAGACCTACAAGGTCATTTTCGTCGTATGTATATCCGGTGTCAAGGACGAAGTCTTCATCCTCAGCGGTACGGATTGTAAGCTGATAATGGTCACCCTTGTAAATTATCGAAACAATCTCGCCACGAACGATACCTGCTTCTTCGTCATCAAGGATTTCAATAGCGTCAAGTCCGATTGTAGCCACAACGTCGGCATCGGTGAAATCGTACTTTGTGCCGTCAGGACCTACAACATAGCCTTCCTCGTCAACGACGCTTCCCTGAACAAGAGAAGTGATGTCGCACTCAAACGGAGTTTCGGAAATAACAACGCGGTTGTTTTTGTCAATATATGCATCGTTATATACGTTGGCGGTAAGCTCTTTCTTCATAATATGAATACCGTCAGGCTCAATATCGAACATATATGTCTTGCCAACATCAAAACTGCGTGTGTCAACTACAACAAGCTCATTTCTGCCGACCATCATAATATATTCGTAGTGAATACCCTTGAAAATCTTGCTGACGATTTTGCCCTTTGCCATACCTTCGCCGTCTTCCTTGATATGAACGTCTTCGGGACGGATTACGATATCAACCTTTTCGTTTTTCGGGAATTCGTCAACGCAGTCAAATGTATGGTTTATAAAGCGAACTTTCATATCGCCCTTGTATGTACCGCTGTAAATATTACTTTCGCCGATGAAGTTTGCAACGAACGCACTGCTCGGTTCGTTATAAATATCCTCGGGAGTGCCGATTTGCTGAATCATACCGTCTTTCATAACGACAACGGTATCGGAAAGGGTGAGCGCCTCCTCCTGATCGTGCGTAACGTAAATAAATGTGATGCCGAGCTTTTTGTGCATCGCCTTAAGTTCGAGCTGCATATCCTTACGCATTTTAAGGTCAAGCGCGCCCAAGGGTTCATCAAGAAGCAGTATTTCAGGCTCGTTTACAATTGCGCGTGCGATAGCAATTCTCTGTTGCTGACCGCCTGAAAGGGTGGAAATATCACGCGCTTCGTAATCTTCAAGGTCAACTATTTTAAGTGCGTTTCTGACCTTTTTATCTATTTCTTCGTTTGTGAGATGACGCATTTTTCCGCCATCCTCAATCTTCTTGAGCTTCAGACCGAATGCGATGTTGTCGTAAACATCCATATGGGGGAAAAGCGCGTACTTCTGGAAAACTGTGTTTACGGGGCGTTTGTAGGGAGGAAGCTGTGCAATATCTTCTCCATTTAACAATATTTCGCCACCTGTGGGAAGTTCAAACCCCGCAATCATTCGGAGCGTGGTGGTTTTACCGCAACCGCTAGGGCCTAAAAAGGTTACAAATTCGCCTTTTTTTACGCGCAGGGAAAAATCCTCGACCGCGTACGTCTGGCCGAAGTGCTTGCATACGTTTTTAAGTTCAATAATTACTTTCTCTTTCATCGGTAAACACCCCTTAACCAAAAGCGAGTAATCCAAACTCTGATTTTCAGAGGCAGATTTCCGCTTTCGATGTGTTAAAATACTCGGTAATCCGTCAGGATTACCTGTGTTTTTGCCTTCCGCAAACAAAAATCTGCTCTCTGAAAATTCCAATGACCTGAAACGGATGAAATTTTGAGTAGATTTTGGCGCGGAAGAGGCAGTAATGCTTTGTGCCTTACAAGGATGACAAACCAAAAGATGCCGAAATTCCACCGTTTAAGGCAGGTTCGGATTATTCACTTTTGGTTAAAAAACAAACGCAGGTTGTAGTTACACAACCTGCGATAATATCTGCGTAAAAAAGAGTCCTCAAAAAAACGAGTTCTCTCGCGGATTTCGGGCATACAGAGTCTATATAGCACAACACTTTTACTACTCTTTATTGACCATTTCACAAGTTTGCGTAACGCATTTTGAAAAAACTTATAAAACTGAGCTTTTAACTCAATCAATAACAAGGCGAAAAATTCGCCAATCGGCAGTGGACCCGGCTGTCCGTATGGCCTTAAGCCATTGGAGTATTATCTGAACTCTGTTTTTTACAGTCTCTTTTTGCGCACTACTGTGTTAAAAGCCTTGCCCATACGACAGTATGGGCTTCGTTTTTGCCTTGTTTTGCTCAAAAATAGTTAGTAAAAAATTCTTTGAACCCCAAATGGTTCAAAATTGAGGTTTTTCAAGGCAGCAGGGCGAAAAAATACTTTGTGTATTTTAAGACCGATAACGAAGAAAAAGCCTATTTTCAGCCATTTGGGGCAGGTTTGGATAATGCTCCAATGGCTTAACTCCAATGAGTGGTCCCAAATATTTGCTTTGAAGACTCCGACGTAAATCCAAATCCTGATTTACTTTTCGTCTTGAGATTTCCGTAGAAATCACCTGCTTTAGTTATTATACTACCAAAAGGCGTGTGTGTGCAAGACCTTTTTGAACTTTTTTTGTCGTTTCGGCGCGGAAATTAAAATATCTATTGCGTTTTCAGCGAAAAAAGTATAAAATTATATGATATAAAGGAGTCGTATTGCTATGATTATTAAAATTGCAGGACTTATCATTGATGTAAAAAATAAATATAAGTATTTCGAGGATTATTGCAAAGAGTTTGAATTTGAAGGAAAACCGAATTTTTCCGTAAAAGTTCCCGACAAGGTGATGCGTGAAGTTATTAAGAAAAACCCCGACTTTTCCGACGGCTACCTCGAAACTCTTGAAATATACAGAATCATCTGCCGAAAGATATTAAAGTACGATGCTATGCTGATGCATTGTGCCGCCGTAGCAGTTGACGGCGAGGCATATCTCTTCACCGCGAAAAGCGGTACGGGAAAGACCACACATATCAATTTGTGGCGCGAAAAATTCGGCGACAGATTTGTTGTGGTAAACGGCGATAAGCCGATTCTTCGTATCCGTGGCGATAAATTCTACGCCTGCGGAACACCGTGGAGGGGCAAGGAGAATTATGGTCACAATATCGTAGCTCCCGTTAAGGCAGTTTGCATACTTGAACGTGGCGAAAAAAATGAAATAGAAAAGATAGCCCCTCACGAAGCTATCTCGACAGTTTTAACACAGACACTTCGTACAAACGATATGTACGAAATGGAAAAAATGCTTGTTTTAATTGACAAATTACTTGCAAGAGTTCCGTTCTACCGACTCCGTTGCAATATGGATGCCGAAGCGGCAGATGTGTCATTTAACGGTATGCAGAATTAAGCGAGTGCTTAAATTTTAAAATCAAGCGGATCAAACATGGTGGTATCAAGAGCGCGCACTCTCGGAACACGCGGTGCAAACGGATTGAATACATATTTTTTGCACACGGAGGAGGGTTTAACCTCGCCCTTGTATTTGCAGGTATAAACTTCGCCGTCTTTTGTCGCGAACTTACAGTAACGGCAAGTGTCTGTTTCTTTAAGTTTTTTTGAAAAAAGTCCCATTAGTATCTCCTCCACCAACATAATAGCATATATTACGGCATTATTCAAGGAATTTCACAATAAACGAGAAGCGGAAAGCAGGAATATCGGTATGGATCTTGGTCAGTATCTTAAAGAGCTTGAATATCTTGTGAATATAGACAGTGGTACGGAAGATTCCGAAGGTGTTACAAAGGTTGCAGATTTCTTTGCGGAAAAGTTTAACGCTATGGGATGGAACGTACACGAGCATGAATTTGACGGCAAATGCGGAAAATGTGTTATCTGCACCAACCGCGAGGCGGAGCGTTACGACCTTCTTATGATAGGGCATCTTGACACTGTTTTTCCGAAAGGAACATGTGCCGAGCGTCCCTTCAGGATAGAGGGCAACATCGCTTATGGCCCGGGTGTATGCGATATGAAGCACGGCAGTTTGATGATGTATCATCTTCTGAAAAATCTGCCTGCGGAATATTTTGAAAAGCTTAATATTGTTGCGATATTTAACCCCGACGAAGAAATTGGCAGTATTTATTCCCGACACGTATATGAAGAATATGCGAGAAAGTCGGATTACGGCTTTATATACGAGGCATCGGGCGAGGGTGGTTGCTGTGCCGAGCGTAAGGGCGGATTATGGTACACGATAAATTTCCTCGGCAAGGGTGGACATTGCGGTTATATGTTCACAAACGGTGCAAAAAGTGCAATTCACGAAATGGGCAAATGGATTGTCAAGTTTTCCGAAATGGCGAGCGTTGAAAAAGGAACTACTGTTAACGTAGGACTTGCAAACGGTGGTGTAAAGGGAAATGTTGTTGCCCCTGAAGCAAGTATGAAAATAGATATACGCATTGCCGATAACAGCGAAATAACGCGTTTTGACAAGGCAATTGAAGAGATGAGTGCCGAGGCACAGTCGCGCGGAATACAGGTGCAGGTTAAAAGAAGTGTGAAAGGTGCGATGGCCTACACCGAAAGAGTGGATAGTTATATAAAACATATCGAAAAAATAACGGCAGAAAACGGCATAGAGTTCAGACACCGCGCACGAGGAGGGCTTTCCGACGGCAACATTCTGGCAGAATACGGCGTTTTGTGCCTTGATGCAATGGGCCCCAGTGGCGGAGATGACCATTGTGCCGACGAATACATGAAGATAGACAGCGTAATCCCGTATTATAATCTGTCTATGCTTCTGATAGGCGACCTGGCGCAAAGAAAAGATAATTAAGGAGATTTTTATGAACGTAGAAAAAATCGAAAGTTTCAAAATAGACCACAACAAATTAAAAGAGGGTATTTATGTGTCGCGAATTGACGGCGATATCGTAACATACGACCTGCGTACAAGAAAACCCAATATGGGAGACTATATGGATAATGCAACTATGCACAGTGTTGAGCATATGATTGCGACATATATCCGTTCGTCCGAACTTGCGAGCGACATTATCTACTTCGGACCGATGGGTTGCCAGACGGGATTTTACCTTCTTGTAAGAAATGGCGAGAATGAAAAAGTTCTTGCAGTTCTTAAAGAAACACTTGAAAAAGTAATAAATCACGAGGGCGAGGTTTTCGGTGCATCGCAGATTGAGTGGGGAAAGTAGAAAACGGTAGATATGGGTGTTTTTAATGCAAGATGTAAAAAATACCTTGAGATTTTAAACGGTTATACACCCGATTTCAAGTATGAGTGAGGTATGAGTATGATAGGAATTATTGGAGCTATGGACATTGAAATTGAAAAAATCAATGCCCGCCTTGAAAACAAAAAAGAAGAAACCATAAGCGGTGTTACTTATACCCAAGGTACACTTGGAAAGACCGAGGTTGTAACGGCAATCTGCGGTGTGGGAAAGGTTTTTGCCGCAATCTGTACGCAGACAATGATACTCCGCTATAAACCTGACGCAATCATAAATTCAGGTATTGCAGGTACACTTTCCGACAAGGTCGGTGTTCTCGGAACAGTTGTTGCAACAGCACTTGTTCAGCACGATATGGACACATCTCCGCTCGGCGATCCCAAAGGGCTTATTTCAGGAATCAATATTATTGAATTTCCTGCCGACGAAACACTTGCCGAAAAAATCTGCGCAAACATAGAAACTCCCTACATTCGCGGTATTATCGCATCGGGGGACTGTTTTGTTGCCGATGTGGAAAAGAAAGAAAACATCCGCGACACGTTCAACGCTTCCGCTTGTGAAATGGAGGGTGCATCAGTTGCTCACGTTTGTTATATGAATAATGTTCCGTTCTGCGTAGTTCGTACAATTTCCGACGGTGCTGACGGTGGCGGAGAACTCACCTATGAAGAATTCCGCGTAAAAGCGGCAGACCTCAGTTCAAAAATTATGATTAAAACTATCGAAAGTATGTGATTTTAATGAAAAGCATAGTTCTTGCAGCGGGATATGCAACACGCCTTTATCCTCTGACCGAAAATTTCCCCAAACCTCTTCTTGAAGTGGCAGGAAAAAGCATCCTTGACCATCTTTTGGATGATATCGACACAATTGAGGGTATTGATGAGCATATCATAATTTCAAACCACAAGTTTTATGAGCATTTTGAAGAGTGGAAGAAAACAAACAAACTCAAACACCCCGTTACAATTATTGACGATGGTTCGGAGACTAACGAAACACGCCTTGGTGCGGTAAAGGATATTCAGTTCGCCATTGAAACGCTTGGCCTTGACGACGACCTTTTAATCGTGGCGGGCGATAACCTTCTTGACTTTTCGCTTTCTTCAATGGTTGAACTTTTCCGCGAGAAAAACTGTGCAACCGTTATGTGCAGTTATAACGAGGATGTAAACGACCTTCGTAAGCGCGGTGTTATGATTCCCGACAGCGAGTTCCGTGTAATCTCAATGGAGGAAAAGCCACAAGACCCCAAGAGTAATTGGTGCGTTGCGCCGTTCTATATCTATAAGCGCGAACAGCTCCCCCTTGTTAAACAGGGAATTGAGGAAGGTTGTGGCGTAGATGCTCCAGGTAGTTTTATCTCTTATCTGTGCGAAAAAACGGATGTATATGCTCTTAAGATGCCCGGCGAAAGATATGATATAGGGGATTTAAAAAGTTACGAAGAAGTAAAGAAAATTTTTGCAAAATAAAATATATTGACAAAACATAATACATCTGCTATTATAGTGTCATTATAAACAAAAAATGGTAGAGGCGCGGTTATTAAGAGTAGCTTTTATATCATGGCAATTGGTAAAAGTGAAAGGAATCACCGCCGAAGCTTATGTGTATGCCCGTACATATTTGCTGGGTCGGCAGAGAATATCTGTCGGACTGTCACCTGGGGAAACCCTTGTGGAGTGCTATCGTGATTTCGAATTATGGTATAGAATAACTTTTCATTGTTCTTCCAAAGGTCACGGTACATCGTGACCTTTTTTGTTTGTGCGGAATTTATTTTCCGTAAATCAAAAACACAGGAGGAAAACCAATGAAAAGAAACAGACTTTTCACAATCTGTGCGGTGCTTGCAACACTTTTGCTATGCCCCGCAATGGCTTTTGCCCAGGAGGCGGAAGCAGTATCTAAAATGGCAGGAACATTCTGGTCGCTTGTCCCGCCGATTATCGCTATCGGCCTTGCGCTCATCACAAAAGAGGTTTACAGCTCTCTCTTTATAGGTGTGCTGATGGGTGGACTTTTCGCAATGAACTTTAACCCTCTCAAAACTGTGGACTCCGTTATAAACGACGGTATTATCTCTGCAGTTTCGGGAACAGCAGGAATATTCATTTTCCTTGTTGTTCTCGGTGCAATTGTTGACCTTATCAACAAGGCGGGCGGTAGTGACGCTTTTGGTAAGTGGGCTGAAAAGAACATCAAATCACGTACAGGTGCGGCTATTGCGACATTTATTCTTGGCGTACTTATCTTTATTGATGACTATTTCAACTGTCTTACAGTTGGTACTGTAATGCGTCCCATCACCGATACTCACAAGATTTCACGAGCAAAGCTTGCATATCTTATAGATGCTACGGCAGCGCCTATCTGTATGATTGCTCCAATTTCTTCGTGGGCGGCAGCGGTATCTGAATTCGCTCCTGAAGGGCAGGGATTAAAGCTTTTCATTCAGGCGATTCCCTATAATTTCTACTCGCTTCTTACACTTGTGTTCGTTGTGGCGCTTGCTATTATGAAGGCAGACTTCGGCCCTATGGCGCTTCACGAAAAGAATGCAATTGAAAACGGCGACCTTTTCACAAGTGGCGAAAGAAAAGAAGATGTAGAGGAAGAAGTTTCTTCAAAAGGCAAAGTTATTGATTTGATAATGCCCATAATCGTGCTTATCGTTGTGTGTGTATTTGCGCTTGTTTATGTAGGCGGGATTTTGGATGGTGCAAACTTCATCGACGCATTTGCAAATACCGATGCAACAGTAGGTCTTCCCCTTGGCGGACTTGTGGCGCTCATTATTACTATAATCTATCTTGTTTTGCGCAGAGTTATAACATTCAAGGACGCTATGGATTCTATCCCCAAGGGCTTTATGGCAATGGTGCCTGCAATCACAATACTTACACTTGCAACATCGCTTAAAAATATGACAGGACTTCTCGGTGCAGATGCCTATGTTGCAGGTCTTATGGAAGGTGCAGCGGCAGGACTCGCCAATTTCCTTCCGGCGATTATTTTCCTTGTTGCATGCTTCCTTTCATTCTCAACAGGAACATCATGGGGAACATTCGGTATCCTCATTCCTATCGTTGTTGCAATCTTCCCCGAGGGCAGCGTAAACCTTATTATTGGTATGTCAGCATGCCTTGCAGGTGCAGTATGTGGTGACCATTGTTCACCCATTTCAGATACAACAATCATGTCGTCTGCAGGCGCAGAATGTGACCACATCAACCATGTTTCAACACAGATGCCCTACTCAATAAGCGTTGCGGCAATATCATTTGTAATGTATATTGTTTCCGCGTTTATAAAGAGTGTGTATATTCTTCTCCCATTGGGAGTGCTCCTTACCGTCTTGTTCCTTTATATGGTCAAAAAACTAAAAAAATAAATATACCACGGGGCATAAAGAAAGAGGAAGTTTCGTTTGAAACTTCCTCTTTTTTTACACAAGCAAACGAAAGTGACCGAAATTCCACAGTTTAAGGCAGTCTCGGACTACTCTCTTTCGGTTAACAAAACGCATATAAAAAAAGGCATCCGCGTTTGCGGATGCCTTCCATCATTTCGAATTTCACATTTCGAACTTATAAGTGCCGATTATCGTCACTTTCTATTAAAGTTTTGCAAGAGCTTCAAGGACTTTTTCGTACATCTCTCTGTACTTTTCGCCCTTTGCCTTTTCTTCTTCAATAAGTTTTGCAGGAGCCTTTGCAACGAAACCTTCGTTAGCGAGCTTCTTCTCAACTCTTTCGATTTCAGATTCAAGCTTTTCCTTTTCCTTTGTAAGACGAGCCTTTTCCTTTTCAGTATCAATAAGCTCATCCATGGGCATAAATATCTTTGCGCCTTCAACGATTACGCTTACGCTACCTTCGGGAACGGCGTCTTCGCTATTTGTTACAACGACATCCTTTGCGCCTGCAAGCTTTTCGTAGAAGAGAATTCCGCTTTCAAAAAGCTCTTTATCTTCTGTTACGATAATCATGCTTGCTCTTCTTGACGGAGGAACATTCATCTCAGTTCTGATATTACGAACACTCTTTATCGCATCGCAGATAACTGCCATCTTCTTTTCTTCCTCGGGGAAAGAAAGAGAAGGTGTGTAAAGAGGCCACTGTGAAGTCATGATTGTTTCTTCACCTGTGGGAAGAGCACAGAAGATTTCTTCTGTGATGAAAGGCATGAAGGGATGAAGAAGCTTGAGCACGCCTGTAAGAACGTAGCAGAGTGTTCTCTGTGCGTCAAGTTTGCTTTCTTCATTATCGCCGTAAAGACGGGGTTTTACAAGTTCGATGTACCAGTCACAAAATTCATCCCAAATAAAGTCGTAAAGGTTGCCGAGAGCAACGCCAAGCTCGAAGTTATCAAGGTTTTCTGTAACTGATTTAACAACGCTGTTATAACGTGAAATAATCCACTTATCTTCTGTCTGGGGCTTTTCGGGCATTGAACACTTGTCAATTTCAAGGTTCATAAGTACGAATCTTGCTGCATTCCAAATCTTGTTAGCAAAGTTACGGCTTGATTCAACTCTTTCCCAATAGAAACGCATATCATTTCCGGGTGAGTTACCTGTTGCAAGAGTGAAGCGGAGAGCATCCGCGCCGTACTTGTCGATAACTTCAAGCGGATCAATACCGTTGCCGAGTGACTTACTCATCTTTCTGCCCTGACTGTCACGAACGATACCGTGAATGAATACATGGCGGAACGGAGGCTTCTTTGTATGCTCGCACCCGCTGAAAATCATTCGTGCAACCCAGAAGAAGATGATATCATAACCCGTTACAAGTGTGCTTGTGGGGTAATAATACTTATATTCGGGTGTTTCTTCAGGCCAACCGAGTGTTGAGAAAGGCCAGAGTGCTGAAGAGAACCATGTATCAAGAACATCGTTTTCCTGACGCATGGGCTTACCACACTTGGGACAAGTGTCAACATCAGTCTTACTTACAACCATTTCACCGCAAGTGTCACAGTAGAACGCAGGAATTCTGTGTCCCCACCAGAGCTGACGGGAAATACACCAGTCGTGAACGTTTTCCATCCAGTTTGTATATGTCTTTGTAAATCTTTCGGGTACGAACTCAACCTCGCCCTCACGAACAACGCGAAGAGCTTCTTCCGCGAGAGGCTGCATCTTAACGAACCACTGGTCACTTGTAAGAGGTTCAACAGTTGTACCGCAACGGTAACAAGTACCTACGTTATGTGTGTAATCCTCAACCTTAATAAGTGCACCACATGCTTCAAGATCGGCTACAATCTGCTTACGCGCTTCATAGCGGTCAAGTCCCTGATATTTGCCACCCTCAGCATTAATTGTAGCGTCGGGATTCATAACATTGATGATGGGAAGGTCGTGACGAAGACCAACTTCAAAGTCGTTGGGGTCGTGTGCAGGTGTAATCTTAACTGCGCCTGTACCGAAGTCCTTTTCAACGTATTCGTCAGCAACGATTACAATTTCACGACCAACGAGGGGAAGAATACAAGTCTTACCAACAAGGTCAGCGTATCTTTCATCCTCGGGATGAACTGCGATAGCTGTATCGCCGAGTAATGTTTCAGGACGAGTTGTAGCAATCTCGATATAACGGTCAGAATCGCTCATCTTGTAACGGATGTGCCAGAAATGACCGCCCTGTTCGGAATATTCAACCTCGGCATCAGAAAGAGCTGTCGCACAGCTGGGACACCAGTTGATAATCTTGTTACCCTTGTAGATAAGTCCCTTTTCGTAAAGGTTTACGAAAACTTCTCTTACTGCCTTGGAGCAACCTTCATCCATTGTGAAGCGTTCGCGTTCCCAGTCGCAAGAACAACCAAGCTTCTTAAGCTGATTGATAATTCTGTCGCCGTACTGATTCTTCCAGTCCCATACTCTTTCAAGGAACTTTTCACGACCAAGGTCGTAACGGGTAAGACCTTCGTTAACGCGGAGGTTTTCCTCAACCTTGATCTGTGTCGCAATACCTGCGTGGTCTGTTCCGGGAACCCAAAGAGCGCTGTAACCCTGCATTCTCTTGTAACGGATAAGAATATCCTGCAAGGTTTCGTCAAGAGCATGTCCCATATGAAGCTGACCTGTTACATTGGGCGGAGGAATTACGATTGTGTAAGGCTCCTTCTCGCTGTCAGGTTCAGCGTGGAAATATCCGCCGTCAATCCATTTTTTATAGAGCTTGTCCTCGATTTCTGACGGATTATAGGTTTTTTCAATGTTTTTCAATGTATACCCATCCTTTCAAGATGTTATTTACCAAATATGAAGAGTAGTGTGATTGATAAGAGTACAATTACAAGAGAAATTACTTTAAGAGTCAGTTCCGAAAACTTTGTCTTATCCGAAACCCAATTTGCAGAAAAATTAAGGATTGCTCCCAAAACCGCAAATGTTATAAAAATAATTCCCTTAATGCTCATAAAATTACACACTCCTAGATTGTATCATTTTATCATACAAAAAAATATATGTCTACCATTTTTTGCGGTTTTAAGGGGGATTTTTCAAAAAAATGAATAAAAAAAAGCGCCTCTGACAATAATGAATGTAGTATGGGCAAGACTTTTAACACAGTGGCAACGAAAAAGAGGACGCAAAAAACAGAGTTCGGATAATACTTCAGTGGCTAGAAAAGGAGGCGCAGTATGAAAAGAAAACGCATACTTATAACTACTCTGGTAGTGGTTTTAGTTTTTTGTGTAAACGCATTTGCTGTATCAAAAAATGGCTCGCGCGGTGACGAGGTGCGCAAAATTCAGACAAAACTTAAAAACTGGGGATATTACAATGGCGCGGTAGACGGAGTTTATGGTTGGCAGACCGAAAACGCAGTACGAAGCTTTCAAAAGAAAAACGGACTTACCGCAGACGGTGTTGCAGGCGAAAAAACGCTGAACGCCATGGGTATTTACAGCAGTAGCGGAAATAGTGGCGGCGGAGGAAATACCGCATCACCCAACGAAGCTAATATTGAACTCCTCGCACGTGTAATTAACGGCGAAGCGCGTGGCGAACCCTACGAAGGTCAGGTCGCAGTCGGTGCTGTTGTACTAAACCGCGTTGACCACCCGTCTTTCCCGAATTCAATTTCGGGTGTTGTATATCAAAAAGGCGCATTTACAGCAGTCGACGACGGGCAGATAAACGCGCAGATGTACGCAAGCAGTCGCCGTGCGGCACGCGATGCATTAAACGGTTGGGACCCGACAGGCGGTGCGATATATTATTATAATCCCAAAACGGCGACGAATCAGTGGATAAGGACGCGTGAAGTGGTGTGTACAATAGGTCGCCACGTCTTCTGTAACTAAAAAAAGGGTCGATAATCGGCACCGACCACAAAACGCAAGGAAGGATATATAAAGAATCTTTTAATAAGGCGTTTTACAAAGAGCCTTTGAGAGAACAGAGGAAGCAATCCCCGATTTAAAGGGGATTGCTTTTTTACGCGTTTTGTTAGGCGTAAACTTCACCCGCGGAGTATCTTTATACACCTACGGGTTCAGTTTACACCTTCTGCACCAATTCTTGCCCCTTTTTGCTGTGAAATGCGGAATGTCTACGGGTTCAGTTTGTGCGTTCTGCACTAATTTATCTCACTCTTACGGAATGACGATAATCGGCACCTCTCGTTTGGGGACAGGTCATTTTAGTTACGGGTTTAGGGACAGGTTCATTTTTTGTGCACCTTTGGATTACAAAAATGTCCCCGTCCCTTCACAAAAAACACCCCGTCCCCCATACTACTCGCAACAACAAAGTTTACAAAATTGTCCGTTCTTTTTCGCTCTTAACGGCAACACAAAAGAGCAGAGGTTTTTTGAAACCTCTGCTCTTTAATTATGCATTATGCACTTTGCATTCTGCATTTATTATTTCTTATCTATTACCTTGCGATAACCCCCGTCGCCATAGTTAAGACAGCGGTTAACTCTTGAAATTGTCGTCGTCGAAGCTCCCGTTTTTGCAACAATTTCGTTGAACGTTGAGCCACCGATAAGCATCTTCGCAACCTCAAGGCGTTGTGACATAGTTTCAAGCTCCTTGATTGTGCAGATGTCTTCAAAGAAAAGTCTGCACTCTTCCTCGCTTTCGAGAGAAAGTATTGCTTTATATAACTCGTTAAAATCTTTGGATTTTGTCATAATATCACCTTTTAATTTTCACTGAGTTTATTGAGGAAATGCTTCGTTTTTTCATTTCTCGGATTGTCGAGCACTTCTTCAGGAGTGCCGTCTTCAAGAACAACACCATCCGCCATAAAGATAATACGGTCTGCAACGTTTCTTGCAAACTCGATTTCGTGGGTTACGATAACCATTGTCACGTCTTTGCTTGCAAGGTCGCGGATAACTTTCAGAATTTCGCCTGTAAGCTCGGGGTCAAGGGCACTTGTAGGCTCATCAAAGAACAAAACCTTGGGATTAAGAGCAAGAGCACGCGCAATTGAAACACGCTGTTGCTGACCGCCTGAAAGCTGACAGGGATAGTTATTCATTCTGTCTTCAAGTCCCACACGTGTCAAAAGTGCCTTTGCATTTTCCTCGATTTCATCAAGGATTTCTTTTTTGTTTTCTTTATAATCTTCGCGTTCCTTCGCCAAAAGCTTGGGAGCAAGTGTCACGTTTTCAAGCGCTGTGTACTGCGGAAACAGATTAAACGACTGGAAAACAAGACCGAAATTAAGCTGAGCCTCACGAATCTGTGCAGGAGTGCGCTTTTCGGTGCTTTCACCGTCATAGATGCACTGATCATTAACAAAAATCTGGCCCTTGTCTGCTTCTTCAAGGAAATTTATACAGCGAAGAAGAGTTGTCTTACCGCTGCCAGAAGAACCGATAATTGCAACAACTTCGCCCTTTTCCATAGAAAAATCAATACCCTTGAGAACCTGTATTTTTCCGAAATTTTTAACTATATTTTTAACTTCAAGTATACTCATATATGCCACCTCAACTCTTGTAATAATCAAGCTTCTTCTCAAAGTAAGAGAAGACAAGCGTGAGAATTCCGACAAATGCAAGATAGAATACAGAGGTATAGAAAAGCGGCCACATAAGACCATATCCTGCAAAGTTCTGCGCTGCCTGAATGATTTCCACAATCATAATAACACGAGCAAGCGCGGTGTCTTTAACGAGGGTTATAACTTCGTTTGACATAGGAGCAAGGATACGTTTTACTACCTGCATAAGTATGACTTTAAAGAAAACCTGTGATTTAGTCATACCGAGAACCTGACCTGCTTCATACTGTCCCTTGCTGATAGATTCAATGCCACCGCGGTAAATTTCCGAAAAGTAGCACGCATAGTTTATTACAAACGCCGCTATAACCGAAGCAAATCGGGAAAGTATCGGGTAACCGAGAATGAATCCGGGCACATAAAAGAGTATGATGACCTGAAGCATCAGCGGAACACCGCGGATTATCCATACAAATGTTTTTACAAGATATGAAAGGGGCTTGAATTTTGACATAGAGCCAAAAGATATGATCAAACCTAAAGGAAGCGCTAACACGAGTGTTAGCGCAAAGATCATACAGGTTTTTTCAAGACCTTCCAGTAGACTTAAAGTAACGTTCCAAAAATCCATTATTACTTTTTCCTTTATTTACAAATTATTCGATAGTTTCTGTTACCTGAAGAACGTTTTCAAAACCGTACTTCTTAGCAAGTTCCATAAGCTTACCGTTTGCTTCAAGTTCCTTAATAGCTTCGTTTACCTTTGCAGTAAGTTCGCTACCCTTCTTAAAGCCAACTGCGTAGATTTCAGAATCAAGCTCGATTGCTTCTGCGATAGCAAGGTTCTCGTAGTCGCCCTTACCACAGATGTTCTTTGCAAGAATGATATCAACAACTACAAAGTCAACTGCGCCGGAATTAACTTCCTTGAAAGTATCAATCTGTGCAGGAGCAGCTGCAATTTTGTCTTCGTCTGTAACAGTTGCTGCGTAAGAAGCACCTGCGCTACCGCTTTCAACGGCTGCTTTCAAACCTTTAAGGTCTGCTTCAGACTTAATCTTGTCAACGTTTTCTGCCTTTACTACAACACACTGCTGATTGAGCATATAACCGTATGAGAAATCAACGAGGTCGCTACGCTTTACAGAAGCACCGTTAACTTCGTCAGTTGAGTTAGCTGTAAATCCGTTCCATACGCAATCGATAGCGCCTGAGTTAAGTTCGTTGTATTTCTGACCCCAGTCGATAACCTGGAATTCAACATCCATATCGAGAATCTTACCAACTTCCTGAGCGAACTCTGTTTCGAAACCTGTCCATGTTCCGTCGGGATTCTGTTCGTTCATGTTTTCGAAAATTGTAACGCCGCAAACAAGAGTATCTTTTTTATCTGCTGCATCTTTCTTTTCGCCACATGCAGTAAATGTTGCAACTGCAAGGATAAGTACAAGTGCGAGTGCTAAAAACTTTTTCATTTTAAAAACTCCTTTATTTTGTTAGTGTGTTATTATATTAACACTCTACCGCGCTAAAGTCAAGCCTTTTTTAAAAAATTATGTTTGCACATGGTAATTAAACCGCACTACGGGGGACGGGGAATGTTTTTGTAAGCCGTAGGCGTAACAAAAACTGCCCCGTCCCCAAACAAGAGATTACCAACAAATGGGGCGATGTGCACTTCGCTGCCCCGTCCCCCATATGCGCTCTCAATAACAAAGTGCAGAGATTCTTCAGTCGCGTTGCTCTTTCAGGATGACAAGGTGTGTCATCCTGAGCGAAGCGAAGGATCTCTCATTCTGCATTTGCATTTCGTCCCCAAACAAGAAAAGCACCGCTACGGCGGTGCTTTTATGTCACATTCTTCCTCTTTTATAGAGTCCGTTAAGTGATTTATAAAATTCTTTATCAACACTTGCAAGTGCTTCTTTTGTTATGCGGAAACACCAGTTTCCTTCAGCAACTCCGGGATGATTCATGCACGTATCCCCACCAAAACCACACAAATCCTGAATCGGAACGATTGAAATAAGTGCACCGCTTCGCCACAATGTGCGGATGACTGCGCGGATAGATGCGCTGGATGGTCCGCCCTGGCCCCAGTCACCGTGGAAATCGCAATACTCCATAGCGTAATTGCGACTGCCCTCGCTACTTTCCCAAAGCCAACCGAGAAGGGTGTTGTTATCGTGCGTACCTGTATAACCGATGGTCTTTTTCGTATAGTTATGCGGAAGATGAGGTGTATCATCGTCCGTAATAAACGCAAACTGCATTACACCCATTCCGGGGAAATCAGTTTCACGAAGAAGTGTGCGTACATCGTCATCAATATCGCCAAGGTCTTCGGCGATGATGTTTGCATCGGGGTAAACTTTTTTAAGTGCATTGAAGAATTCAATGCCGGGGCCTTTTTCCCATCTGCCTTCGGTAGCCTTTTCTTCGGCAGGGATTGACCAATATGCAGAAAACGCGCGGAAATGGTCAATTCTTACCGCGTCATACATATTAAGTGCGTGACCGAGGCGTTTTATCCACAAGCTGTACCCCTCTTTCTTGAGGTTTTCCCAATTGTAGAGAGGATTGCCCCACTTCTGCCCTTCTTCGCAGAAATAATCGGGGGGAACGCCTGCGCATCTTGTGAGGTGCATTGACTTATCAAGAGAGAAAAGATGCGGATTTGCCCATACGTCTGCGCTGTCGTGCGCGAGGTAGATGGGCATATCGCCGATAATACTTACGCCTTTTTGATTGGCGTATTTCTTCATCGCATTCCACTCTTCAAAAAATTCATACTGTAAAAATTCATAGAAGAAAACGTCTTCGGCAAGTTCTTTTTCAGCTTTTGAGAGCGCACTTTCCTCGCGGAGCATAATTTCCTTATCCCATTCCCACCAGGGGAGGTCTTCATATTTCTTTTTAAGCGCGCAGAAAAGCGCATAATCCTTCACCCACGGATTATTGGCGCAGAAAGATTTGATTTCTTTCTTTATATCGTCCGTTATATTAGAAAACGCCTTGCGGAAAATATCTTCGCGTGTTTTATGTAAAAAGTCATAATCAGTTACATATATATCAGAAGATTTACATTCCAGAACGTCTTTTTCCGAAAGAAGCTTCTTTTCATATAAAATCTCGGGGTCAATGAAATATATGTTTCCCGCGAACGCGCTCTTTCCCGAATAAGGGGAATTATAGCTGTCACACGGACCGCAGGGAAGTACCTGCCATGCACCGAAACCGCTTTCCGAAAGAAAATCAACAAATTCCTCGGCACCGCGACCGAGTGTTCCTATCCCATATTCGCCCGAAAGGGATGAAATGTGCATCAGCACACCACCACATCTGTTCATCAGGGTTACCTCCATAAAATACTGATAAGATACCATACAAGCGGAATAAACATCGCTGGGAGCATATTCGCAAGCTTGAGCTTGGGTTTGTAAACAAAATTAAGACCGATTCCTGCGATAAGGATGCTTCCGACAAAAGACATCTGCGCAATAACGTCGGCAGTAAGGTACGGCGAAACGAATGACGCGCACGCCGTTAAAAGTCCCTGATACACAAGTACCGTTATCGCCGAGAACATAACGCCGATACCGAGTGTGGATGAAAATACAACCGCCATAATCATATCGAGAAGACTTTTTGTGATAAGTATTGTCGGGTCGTGTAAAAGAGCATCGTTAATCGAACCGAGGATAGTCATCGAGCCGACACAGAAAACGAGCGAAGCTGTTACAAATCCCTGCGAAAATGTGGAAGAATCTCCCGACGCAAACTTTTTCTGCAGAAAATCACCCATGTTGTCAAGTCGCTTCTGGATATTGATAAGCTCGCCGATAAATGTGCCGATTGCCATTGAAAGCACCATCAGGATTGTATAATTGCCTGTAAGTGTACCACCCTCGGCAACGGTTGAAGAAGCATTTATAACTCCCGTAATACCTATTGTGAATGTTGCAAGGGCAAGCGCCTGAATCATACTTTCTTTAAGCCTTTCGGGAATTGCTTTTTTAAGAAGAAGTCCGAAAAGCGAGCCGACAATTACCGAAACTGTATTTATAGCAGTACCTATACCTGTCAAAAAAAATCAGTCCTTCATCAAATGATATTTCCATTTTACCAAAATACAAGCAAAGATACAATAATGTTTTTTATCAATAACTATAATTCTTGTACTTTTTTATTATCCTTTGTCATAAGTTAGACCGAAAGGATGAAACCCTATGGAGATAAATTCACTTCTACAACATTTTCCTTCTGTCCTTACCGAAACATTGCTCATTATGGGGACAAAGGATATGCAGGAAATCAGAATTATTGCCGAAAAGAATGTTTCCGTTGTAAAAAGAGGCATCCTTATGGATTCGGGAATAAGCGTATCATACGAGGAACTTAAAAAAATCGTCAATTCAATGTGTAGAGGCTCTCTTTACGCAATGCAACAGAACCTGACGCAAGGGTATATAACGCTCTCGGGCGGTCACCGCGTGGGCGTGTGCGGAAAATGTGTCTGCGAAAACGGAAAGGTGACGCATATGACGGATATTTCTGCAATCTGTGTACGTCTGTCACGCGGAATTATCGGAGTGGCAGACGAAATAATGGAATACATAATGTATGACAAAAGAATTTATAACACCCTCATAATTTCGCCTGCAGGATGCGGAAAAACGACAATACTTCGAGACATCGCACGGCAGATTGGTTCATCACACAAGGTGTGTATTGCCGATGAGCGAAGCGAGATTGCCGCCTGCCGTAACGGTGTTCCTACTCACGATGTGGGCAGGTTTACTTCTGTGATGGATGGCGTCCCGAAAGCGGAAGGAATAATGATGCTTCTGCGCACTATGTCACCCGAAGTTATTATAACCGACGAAACGGGAAGCGAGGAGGAAGAGCGAGCCATAGGCGAACTTATAAATTGCGGTGTTAAAATCATAACCTCGGCACACGGATACAGCGAAAGGGATGTTATGAAAAGAAAATATATAAGAGAAATAATAGAAAACGGCGTTTTTGAACGTATAATTGTCCTCGGCAAGCTTCGCGGAGAGATAAAAACAGAAAAAATAATAACGGACGGAAGGTGTTTAAGGCGTGCTTAAAATTATAGGTTCGGCAGTCATAATTTTGTCAGCAACGCTTTTCGGGATGAATAAATACCTTGCATTTTTTGAGCGCAGAGGGAATCTTGCAGAAATACTTAACGGCGCAAGGAGAATAAATTCCAAACTTGCCGTGCTAGGCTCACCGCTTCACGAAGTTTTTATGGACAGTTCCACATTTTTTGAAACCGTGTCATCAAAAATTCTGTCAGGACAACTCCCCGAAGATGCAGTAAATGAAACTGCGATTGAGATTTCTTCACTGAAAAGCGAGGATTTAAAAATGATAGAGAGGTTTTCTTCGGGCCTTTGTGCGACTTCCTGCGAGGAACAGCTTGCGAATCTGAAGGTTTTCATCATAGAACTTGAAAAAAGTCTGGAAGAAGCGACAAACGAGCTTGGAACAAAGGGGAAACTTTGCGTGAGAGGCAGTATTCTGTCTGCCGCCGCAATAGTGTTGCTTCTTATATAAAACAGCAAGGGAGGGAGAAAGCCTTGAATACAGAGCTTATTTTTCAAATTGCAGGAATAGGAATTATTGTTTCGGTTATGAATATGCTTCTGTCGCGCAGCGGACGTGATGAACAAGCACTTATGATAACTATTGCGGGGCTTGTGGTTGTTCTGATGATGGTAGTGGGGGAAATAGCAAAGCTTTTTGAAACGGTAAAGACGGTGTTCGGTATATGAATATATTAGCTATCGTATCAGCAGGCGTGATTTTTGGCGTAATTGCGATGATACTGAAAAACATAAAAAGCCCGACAGCCCCTCTCGTTTCTGTTTCGGGAATTGTTTTAATTATAACGGCAATTATTCCTTATATAATAACTATTGTAAAAACCATGCGCGATTTTGCACAAATGAGTCCGGTGGGAGAAGCCTTTCTCACTCCTATCCTGAAAATTACCGGCATAGCATATATTGCCCAGATAGGGAGTGACCTCTGCGAACAAAGTGGAGAAAAAGTACTTTCCGCACATATTCAGACAGCAGGAAAAATAGCGATAACGGTAATTGCAATCCCCATCGCCAAGGAAGCATTTACCCGAATAATGGGAATACTTTAATGAATACTGAAAATATAAATGTTCAAATACCACAATCCGCAATGGAGAATGTTGAAAAATTGCTCGGAGATTTTGAGTTTGAAAATGTGATAGAATCTGTCTCAGCGGGTAAGTTTTTGCTCGATTCCCCACGTATTTTAAACAATCTGATATCTTATTTTCTGGGAGAGCTAAAAAGTGCGTTTTTGCTAATCGGATCAGCAGTTGTCGTAATTCTGATATCCGCATTTATTAAAAACCTTAACAGTTCGTTTGAAAAAAAAGAAACCGGAAGAGCAAGCGAGGTTGCGCTGTTTTTATATATTGCGACAATATCAGCGGCAGCGTTTCAAAGTGCAAGCGAATACGTGATTTCCACCTTGGATGATTTAACCCTTTTTGTTCACGGCATAATCCCGTCTATGACAATGCTTTCTTTTTCGGGAGGAGAGGTAGCGACCGCTACAATGGCACATCCCGTAATGTATTTTATATGCTCGGCGTTCGGGGTTCTTATCAAAAATGTTATAACTCCGCTTGTGCTTCTTCGTGCGGTATGCTCTCTTTTGTGTGGCGTTACGGGAACAGACTCACTTTCAGAGTTTACATCACTTTTTTCAAAACTTCACAAGACGTTGCTTGCTCTTGCAATGTCGCTTTTCGCAGGAATAATGGGGATAAGCTCTTTTGCGGCCGCAAGCTTTGATTCTCTTGCAGCACGCGGGGTAAAGTTTGCAATAAATGCCTCGGTCCCTGTTGTCGGCGGATCAATAAGTGAAGCGATGAGCTCTGTTGCAGGAAGCGCAATGCTCCTTAAAAATGCAGTTGGATTAGGTGGCGTTATCGTGATTTTTTCTATGTTTGCCATACCGCTGATGAAACTGTGGGCACTTTCGCTGGCGTTTCGCCTTACGGCGGCATTCACAGCTCCTGTCAGCGATAAAAAAGTCAGCAATACTCTTCGGAATCTGGGGGAATGTATAGATATGTTTTTTTCATCAGTCGCATCAATGGGGACAATCATGATTATTTTAATAGCAGCTATTTTGTAGTATGAAAGAATATATGACGACACTTGGCGTAATTCTTATGCTGATTTCTTTTGCGAATATGCTTATTCCTGAAGGAAGTATAAAAAAATACACTTCTCTTGCAATGGGATTTATGCTTATCTGTTCGGCACTGTCGTTCCTTCCTTCAAAAAAAGGCGTGCCGTTTTTTTCGGCAGAACAGTTTTCGTTTCCCGAAGAAGAAATAGAAAATAACGAGGCGCTCTATAGGGCGCAGGTTTTGAAAAAACACCGTGAAAATCTTGAAGAAACAATAGAAGGAAAACTGAAAAACGGAGGAAAAGCCTTTGTTGAAGTTTCGCCTGATGGGGAAGTTATTTCCGTAACACTATGGGTAAACGGAGATGAAAGCGGTGCCGTCCGATACATAATAGAAAATTTCGGAATAGGAAGAGAAAGGATAAAGCTCAAAAATGATAAAAATTGACAAATTTTTCGGGGATAAAAAGACAATCAGCCTAATATATATATTATTAGCTATGGGAATAATGCTCCTTGTTTTCGGGAATTCTGCAAAAAAAGAACCGCTTAAGGAGGAAAATCACGAACATTTCTCGCAAACTGCCGAGGCGGAAAAAATACTCTCTGAAATAGAGGGTGCGGGAAAAGTCAGCGTCATGATTTCACAAGGCGAAAAGGAAGAAGAAAACCTCCTTGCAAACACCGAGAAAAAAGAGCGCAGTGCGGGCGTTTTGATCGTGGCTGAAGGTGGAGGTAACAGCGCAGTTCGTGAAAGACTTATACGCGCGGCATCTGCGGCACTCGGAGTATCGGCCCATAAAATCGAGGTTTTTGAAAGGAAGTAATAATTATGATGATGGTTGTTAAGAAAAAGCAACTTGCCGTAGCAGCTCTTGCTATTGTTGTAGGAACAGCGGGTTATATAAATGCAGGAAAAAATTCCGAAGAAACAGGCAAAAAATATCTTGGCGAAGCACAGCTTGTGACCAATCAGGAAGAAGGGCAGGCAGTCAGCGGAGATTTTTTTGCGCAGGCACGTATTGACCGCGAGGCAGGACGAAGCCGAAGCATTGAAACATATAACGCGGTGCTTGAAAACGAAAACAGCGATGAAGCGGCAAAAGCCAGCGCGCAACAAGGTGTTTTAGAGCTTGCACAAAATACAGAAACAGAAACCGCTGTTGAAAATCTTCTTCGCGCACGCGGGTTTGCCGACGCGGTATGTTATATTAACAGCGGTATGGCTAATGTTGTGGTAAAAACCGAAATGCTTGACAGCGAAGGCGCGGCACAAATCTCCGAAATTGTGTCCGCACAAAGCGGAATTCCGCAGGAGAAAATCAAGATAATGGAGATGAACTGATAAAATATCTTGATTATTTTTAACAATAGTGATAAAATAAGAATAACCCAAGTAAATTAGAATCTTGGATTATTTGTGCGAAAGGAAGTAATTCAAATGACTGATAATTTCATTGCTACTGAAAACGGAAATATAAAAATTTCGGAAGAAGTAATCGTACGTATCAGCGCAATTTCCGCGCGTGAGGTTGAGGGCGTAACGGGCCTTGGCACAAGCGGTAGTTGGAGCGACTTTTTAAGCAAAAAAACTGACAAGGGCATCAAGGTTGAAATGACAGAAGAAGCAACAAAAATTGATGTTCATGTAACTGTGAAATTCGGTGTAAAAATCAACGAAATAGCATACAAACTTCAGAAAGCCGTTAAAAACTCTGTGGAAGCATTCGCAGGTCTTGAAAACATAATTGTAAACGTTTACGTTGATGGTATCGAACCTGAAAAGGCAGAGGAAAAGGCGGAGAAATAATTTATGATTACAGAATACACAAATCGTGGTGTCTGCTCGCGCAAGACTGTGATTGACCTTGCAGAAGACGGAACAATCAACGATATCAAGATTGTTGGCGGATGCAACGGAAATACAAACGGCCTTGCACAACTTTTAAAGGGTATGAAGGCGCAGGATGCTATTGAAAGAATGCGCGGTATCGATTGCAACGGACGTGGCACAAGTTGTCCCGACCAGGTGGCAATAGCATTAACAGAAGCACTAAAGGCGCTTGATTAAAACGCGCAGACTGTTCGTTGACGAAAAAATATTGATTTATGTTTTGGTAGAAATCCGTGCTTTATGCACGGATTTCTTTTTTATAAAGCCAACGAACTACGAACAAACTTCGCCTCTCGCTGTACCTTTGTACAGCGTCGGATAACCTTCGCTATGCTCAGCTCAGTTTGTCCGTTCTGCACGCTTTTCTCTTCGCGCTAAACCAAGGAACTTGGATAAGTAAACCAACCGTCCGTTGGTAAATCAATTGCTGTACAGTTTGGGGACGGAGCAGCGTTTGTTACACAAAAACTGCCCCGTCCCCAAACAAGAAAAACAACAAAAAAAGGAATCTTCCGTGGAAGATTCCTTTTTATATTACAAGAACTTTATTCATTTTAACATCAAACTCATCATGGGGGAGCTTTTCGCAGAAAAGCTCTTTTGCGCATATACCGAGTTTGTACGGGGTTATATCGCTCAAAAATCTGTCGTAATATCCTTTGCCGTAGCCGAGACGGTAACCGTCTTTATCAAAGGCAACTGCGGGAACAATCGCAAAATCAATTTCGGTTTTTGGAAATTCAGCAGGATTCTTCGGCGACAAAATTCCGAAAAAACCTTCTTCCAATTCGTCAAGCGATTTTATCTCCACCGCTATCATTGTACCATTTTTGTCGATGCAATACGGGACAAGAACCCTCTTTGTTTTAAGCACTTCTTTTATAAAAGAGTGTGTCTTAACTTCGCTTCCTGCCGAAACATAGCAAAAAACGGTTTGGGCATTTTTGAATTCTTCAAAAGATTCAAGGTGCGAAAGAAAAAGTTCTTTTTCGGGAGATTCATCTCGCAGGGAAAGAAGCTCTTTTCTTAAAATTGCCTTTTCCTCACGCATTTACTGCGCCCTCTGCACTTTTGAGGATGTTTGAAATTGCTTCCTCGTATGAGGGAGCATTGAAAACAGCACTTCCCGCAACAAAAATATTTACACCCGCTTCTGCCGCATATACCACAGTTTCTGCATTGATTCCGCCGTCCATCTGGATATCTATGTTTTTACCGTCCTTGTGCGCGCGGATATTTCTTACTTTGTCCAACACTTCGGGCATAAACTTCTGTCCGCCAAATCCCGGTTCAACACTCATCACAAGAACCATATCAAGCTTGTGCAAATAGGGAAGGACAATCTCTTCGCTTGTTTTGGGCTTGATAGCAACTGCCGCTTTAACTCCGTATGAATGAATTTTGTCAATAAGACCGCCGATATCGTCTACACATTCAGCGTGAAAGCATATAAGCTCTGCCCCTGCTTTAACAAAGTTTTCTGCATATTTTTCAGGATTGTCAATCATAAGGTGGCAATCAAAAAACAGCTTTGAATCCTTGCGGATTGATTTGACAATGTCGGGACCCATAGTAAGATTGGGTACGAAATGTCCATCCATAATATCGATGTGGAGCCAATGAGCCCCTGCTTTTTCTACTTTTATAACATCTTCTCTGAGCGCACCGAAATCCGCTGAAAGTATAGAGGGAGCAATTTTAATCATTTTTGTTAGTCCTTTCTTTCCCAATCCTTTATTTCTTTTAATCTGTTAAACAGTGTTACATAACTTTCGTAACGGCTTTGTGAGACAGCACCGTCTTCTACCGCTTCTTTTACAACACATCCCTTTTCGCCGACGTGATTACAAGTGCGGAATTTGCACTCGCCCTGCAAAGCGGCAATTTCGGGGAAGTATTGCCATAATTCATCTGCACGGATTTCGTCTGCTTCAAGTCGTGAAAAGCCCGGTGTATCGAAAACAAGTGCATCTGCCGCGCTGATAAGTTCAACGTGTCTTGTTGTGTGCTTTCCGCGCTGAATCTTACTTACATCGCCTGTTTCGAGGTCGACACCTGTTATTCTTTTAAGAAGACTTGACTTCCCAACGCCTGAAAGTCCTGCAAAAGCAACGGTTTTCCCTTTTATAATCTGCTGTATTTCTCGAACACCTTCGCCCGTTTTGGCGCTTGCCAAGATGCACGGATAGGAGGCTTTTTCATAAACCGATATAAAATTCTGCGCTTCTTCGGAATTTACCAGGTCGGTCTTATTAAGACAAATAACACATTCAATCCCTCTGCTTTCAGCAATAACCAAAAGCTTATCGAGAAGAAGCATATCGGGAAGCGGGGACTTTGCCGCAGAAACAAGAACAAGAGTATCGACATTCGCAACACCCGGACGAATCAGAAAATTACGCCTTTCGTGAATTTTCGAAATCTGTCCCGTTCCGTCGGGATTAAGAGTTACATCAACCAAATCTCCGACAATAGGCGAAAGCTCGTCCTTGCGGAATTTACCGCGAGCGTGACATTCAATTATGTCGCGGTCTGTTTTTACATAGTAAAATCCGCCTATTCCTTTAACTATTGTGCCGATAACAAGATTTTTTTCTATCAATTACTGTACCTCTTTCGTGGTGCGATAAGCATCGTCGTAGTAAATGTCAACGCCGTGTGATAAATCAAGAGAGGAGTCTACCTCAAATGAAATTGTAGCAGTTCCTGTTGATGAGGGAACATCTCCTTCATATACACGAACACCGTCGAGCATAATTCTTACCTTTGTAGGAGTTTCGGTTTTGGAAAGGTTTGTAAGGGTTATGCTTACAGATTTAGGCGCCGATACAGGTGTCTCGGGAGTAGTCGGAGCATCTGTATTTTCTTCGTTTTCTGTATTTTCTTCATTTTCAGGAACCTCTTCCTTGCCGGTTGAACAAGTAATTGTGATTGTAGTTCCTACGGGAACAGTAGAAAATGCTTTTTCGCTTTGATTAAAAATTATGCCTACAGCATAGTTTTCGTTAAATTCTTCCACAACGTTTACGCTGAGGTTGTTTCGTTCTATAAGGGCGATAGCTTCGTCAACTGTTTTGCCGACAACATCGGGAACTATGGTGCTTTCCTCGCCTTTTGAAACGTAGAGAGTAACTTCATCTCCACTTGCCATTTTTGTTCCCTCGGAAGGTAATTGTCTGAAAATTTTTCCTTCTTCGTATGAGGCGTTATCCTCGTGCTCAATAATTACCTTGATACCCTTTTCCTCAAGTTCCTTTTTGATAATCTGATAATCTTTTCCGACATAATCTCCAAGTTCAAGTGCAACGGGACCAAGACTCACCGTAACTTTAATTTCTCTTGTGCGTCTTGTTTTGAGACCCGCTTCAGGAGTCTGCTTCAGAATAGTGCCTTTTTCCTCTTCGGAATATTCCTTGCGGTCTTCGGAAATAGTGAATTTTATGCCGCCGTCAGAAGCTTTTTCGGCAACTTCGACAGCTTCTTCGTAGGTCATTCCGACAACGTTGGGGATTTCGGCCTCCTTCTGACCTATTCCTAAAATGTAATAGAGAGGAGCCATCACAGCCATAATGATAATGATGGCGAAAGCGGCTATAACACTAAACAAAAGCCATTTTGTGGAATTTTCCTTCTTCTTCTTTTTCTTTTTGGAAACAGCTGATGCTACCGTCTTCTTTTCTATGCTTTCACGCTTCTGGGCAGGCTGAACGGGAGTTGGTATATGAGCGTTCAGCTTTTCTACCTTAATAGCAGAATTCTGATAAACTGCGACCAGATCCTCAAGAATCTGGGATGCGTTTTCATATCTCAATCTCTGTTCCTTGCTCATAGCACGCATTATTATAGCTTCGATTCCGACGGGAATAGAAGGGTCAATCTCGCGCGGAGCTTTCGGCTCTTCGTGAATGTGTTGCATTACGATGCTGATGCTTTCTTCAGCATCAAAAGGAAGCTTGCCTGTAAACATTTCATACATTACAACACCGAGAGAGTAAATGTCGCTCTTGTGGTCGGTATAACCGCCACGTGCCTGCTCGGGAGAAAGATAATGCGCGCTTCCAACGGCGTGTGTAATTGAATCAACGGTTGTATTGTTGTTGGCAGCTCTTGCAATACCGAAGTCTGCAACTTTAATTTTACCGTTTTCTGTAAGAACAATATTGTGGGGCTTTATATCTCTATGCACAACGTGTTTTGAATGAGCATGCTCGAGAGCACGGCACATCTGCATAGAAAAGTTCATAGCTTCTTTAAGAGAAAGTCTTTCTCCTTTTGAGTTCATGTAGCTTTTAAGTGTTTCGCCCTCTAAAAGCTCCATCACGATATAGTGGATGCCGTCTTCCTCACCAACGTCATAAATCTGCACGATGTTCTGATGTGAAAGACTTGCCGCCGCCTGTGATTCAATCTTGAAACGACGGATAAATTCCTCGTTTTCCTTATATTCTTCACGTAATATTTTTATAGCAACATATCTGCCAAGCAAATCGTCCATGGCTTTGTATACAACCGCCATGCCACCCATGCCGACCTTTTCAAGTAATTGATATCTGCCGCCTAATATTTTAGATTCCATACTGATACCTCCATTCAGACCTTGGCAATAACAACGGTAATGTTGTCTCTGCCGCCTGCATCGTTAGCAAGCCCGACAAGTTTCTTTGCAATCGCACGTGGAGAAGCCTCGGAAATAGCGACTTGTGCGACAGTTTGTTCGTCAAGCATATTTGTAAGTCCGTCACTGCAAAGAAGAATTACATCGTGGGGCGATACTTCTTCTTGAAAAATATCAGGGTCCATGCCATCGGAAATCCCAAGAGCCTGAAGGATAATGTTCCTTTGCGGATGATTTACCGCTTCCTCGGGAGTGATAGTTCCGTTTTCAAGCATAAACTCAACAAGCGAATGGTCGCGTGTCAGCTTCTTGATTTCACCATTTTGCGAAATCTTATAAACACGACTGTCGCCGATATGAGCAACATATATTTTGTCTTTTTCCGCAATACAAATGTCGCAGGTTGTACCCATTCCGGCAAGGGAACTGTCACTTTCTGCACGAGCGCGGATTTTATCGTTTGCTTTTTCGAGCGCTTCTGAAAGCAGAAGCATAATCTGCCCAGGAAGCATTTTTTTAGATAATTTGTCGGAAATTACAGCAGAAACTTCTTCAATCGCAAGGCTACTCGCAATTTCGCCTCCAAAGTGACCACCCATACCGTCAGCAAGTACTAAAAGCGAAAAAGGACCAACTTTTTTTGCTATTGCAGAGTCCTGATTGCTTTTGCGGAGTTTGCCTGTGTCACTTATTGAAAAGAAATTCATAATCCCCACCTCCTGTTAAATAAGCGTTTTGCAATAATGCAAATCAAAGTTCATTATTTCGAAGCTGTCCGCAGGACGCGTTTATATCTGCGCCCAATTCTCTGCGGATAGTTGCATTTATTCCAAACTTTTCAAGTTCTTTTTGAAAAGCAAAGGTTTCTTTTTCATCAGTACGCACATTATCCCTTTCCGTAACGGGATTTACGGGGATAAGGTTAACGTGGGCATTTTTTCCGCCAATAAGAGTTGCAAGTTCTCTTGCTTCCTCGCGTGATGCGTTTTTGCCCTTTACAAGTGCGTACTCAAAAGTGATTCTTCTGTGTGTTTTGTTAAAATAGTAGTCGCACGCCGCCATAAGTTTTGAAAGAGAATATGCCTTGGCAACAGGCATAAGCGCCTTTCTTACCTCGTCGTTTGGTGCGTGGAGCGAGATTGCCAGATTTATCGGCATATCTTCGTCTGCAAGAGTGTAAATTTTGTCTGCAAGTCCGCAGGTAGAAAGTGTTATGTGACGATATCCTATGTTGAGAGCGTCCTCGTCATTAACATTCTTCAAAAACGAAATTATATTATCATAGTTATCAAGCGGTTCGCCGATACCCATGATTACGACGTTACTTATCTTTTCGCCCAAATCCTTCTGTGCGCGGAGAATCTGCCCTTCAATTTCAAAAGGAGTAAGATTTCTCGTAAGTCCGTGAAGCGTGGACGCACAGAAACTGCAACCCATACGGCAACCGACCTGACTTGAAATACAGATGCTCTTTCCGTGGTGATAATCCATCACAACGGATTCGATTATATTACCGTCCGAAAGCTCGAAAAGGTATTTCACCGTTTTGTCAATCTTGCTTACAAGCTTTTTGTAAACGCGTGGAAGGTAAATTTCAAAATCAGAAGAAAGCTTTTCGCGAAGGGCTTTTGAGATATTTGTCATCTCGTCGGCATTTTCAATGCCACTATGTACCCATTTAAAAATCTGCTTTGCACGGAAAGCACTTTCGCCGATTTCTTTTATATATTCTTTTAGTTGCGGTTTTGTCAAATCGCCCAGATTCATCAGGGGTTACTTCCTTTCAAAAGAGGCATAGAAAAATCCGTCTGTGTTATCTTTATTGGGAAGAAGCTGTTTTTCTTCCAATAAAGCAAAATCGGTATGCTTTTCCAGAAACTCTTTTACGGCATCTTCGTTTTCAGCTCTGTTTACAGTGCAGGTTGAATAAACAAGTTTGCCGCCTTTTTTTACGTAATATGACGCATTTTCAAAAATTTGGCGCTGAATTTTCACAAGCTCGTCATTTGCAAGAGGTGACTTGTTAAGGCGTATGTCGGGTTTTCTGCGAAGAACGCCAAGTCCCGAGCAGGGAACATCGGCGAGAACACGGTCAAACGCGCCGACAAAATCCTCTCGCAGTATTGTTGCGTCATTCAGAATAACTTTCGCGTTTGTTATACCAAGTCGTGAAAGATTGTTTTTTATAAGTGCAAGCTTATGCTCGTGAATATCGCAGGAAATAACCTCGCCACAGTTTTCCATAAGCTGTGCAATATACGCACTTTTACCGCCGGGAGCACTGCAAAGGTCAAGCACGCGCATATCCTTTTTTACGTCAAGCGCGCATACCGCCATCTGCGATGCACCGTCCTGAACGGCGATTTTGCCATCCTTGAAAAGAGACGAACTCTCAACGCTTCCGCCACCTTTATAATTGTATCCGTGGGGAAGTGCAGGTATTTTTTCGAAATTTTCATCTAATGAAGTGCATTTTAATGTATTCATTCTTACCGTTACGGGCGGATCAAGGTTGAGCGAAGAAAAGAAATCTTCTTCATATCCTTCGCTTCTCCACAATTCCACAAGCCATAACGGAAGTGAATATTTAATACTTATGTATCTGTCGCTGTTTTTATCTTCGGGAAGAAAATCTCCCGAAGACGCCGCCTTGCGAAGTACTGCGTTGGTAAACCCTGCCGACGATGAATGACCATATCGTCTTGCAAGGCGCACGCACTCATTAACCGTAGCAGATACGGGTACGCGGTCTAAAAAGCGGTGGGAATAAATCCCGATTCGTAAAATATTGTGAATCCACACGGAAAGCTTTTTAAGCTTTATCGTGGAAAGGTTTTCAATTATGTTATCAAGGAAAAGAACATTTTTCATGACACCCATTGCAAGCGTTGTTGCAAGGGCGCAATCACGTGCATCCATATCGGAATCGCGCAATATATCACGCAACGCAATATTTAAATACGCGCCGTCCTTTTCACACAAAACCAGTGCTTTAAGAGCCGCTTCGCGCGGTTTTGAAAGAGCACTCATCAGTCATCGCTCCTTCTTCCGCTTACAAGAAGAACAAATCTTAAAAGGTTTGCAATCGAAACTGCCGCCGCTGCAACGTATGTCATTGCCGCCGCACCGAGAACCTTTTTAACTGCGGGGACTTCATCCTCGTAAAGATACATTCCGCTTTCAAGTGTGGCAACTGCGCGTCTTGATGCGTTAAATTCAACGGGAAGAGTTACAAGCTGGAAAATAACTGCCGCCGAGAAGAACCACAAGCCTAGATTGAGGATAAGGTCGCTCATTGAGTTTTGAAGCAAAAGTCCGATAATTATAAGATAAGGACCTGCAATAGAACCGATGTTGGCTACAGGAACGATAGCATTACGAACTTTTATCGGAGCGTACCCTGTTGCGTGCTGAACTGCGTGACCTGCCTCGTGCGCTGCAACGCCGACTGCCGCAACGGATGTGGAATTTCTTACTGAATCGGAAAGACGGATTACGTTTGCGCGAGGGTCATAATGGTCGGTAAGTTCTCCGGCAATACTTTCAATTCGCACATTGTAAAGACCGTTCTGGTCAAGGATTTTTCTTGCCGCTTCTGCTGCTGTAAGTCCTTTTGCGGTAAGCTGTTTTGAATATTTTTTATATGTTGATGAAACGCGTGCTGATGCGATAAGCGAAAAAATCGCCATAATCATAACGAGTATATATGCCGGATCTGTCGGCAAATAATAAGGATAGTACATTTATTTTTCGCCTCCTAAAGGTGTTCCTTTTTCTATTTTGTGTCCGCGAAGGAAATCGCAGACAGGCATCATTTTTTTGCCTTCTATTTTGATTTCTTTTATGATAACCGAGCCCTCGCCACAAGCAACGACGATTCCGTCATCGTTTGCTTCTATAACTTCGCCCGGATTTCCGCTTTTTTCGGATTTGTAAACAAAATCAACAACGAATCTTTTTTTGCCGAGGAAAGAAAACGCCTTCGGCCAGGGATTAAGTCCCCTTACTTTATTATAAATTTCTTCGTTTGTATTATTCCAGTTAATTTCGCCCTCTGCCTTGGAAAGCTGATGTGCGTATGTTGAAAGAGCATCATTCTGCTTTTCAGGAGTGATTTTTCCTTCTTTTAATTTATCAATCGTTTCAAGAAGCACCTTGCCACCCAAAACAGCAAGTGCGTCATGATATTCTCCCGCAGTAGTGGTTTCACCGATGGGAAGCTCTGCCTTGATAAGCATATCACCTGTATCAAGACCTTTTTCCATATACATACTTGTAACACCACTGACCTTTTCACCGTCAATTACAGCGCGCTGAATGGGTGCGGCACCGCGATACTTGGGAAGAAGAGAACCGTGAATATTTACACAACCGTATTTCGGGTAGTTAAGGATGTATTCGGGAAGAATTTTTCCGTATGCCACAACGATGATTATGTCGGGGTTGTATTCTTCTAAAATGGGAAGAATTGCACCATCTTTAAGCGTTTCGGGCTGATACACGGGAATATTATGCTCGAGCGCACAAACCTTAACCTCGGGCATTGCCATTTCGTATCCGCGACCCTTGGGCTTGTCAGGCTGTGTTATAACACAAACAACATCACGATTGTCGCTGATAAGCGCTTCAAGTGATTTTTGTGCAAATTCGGGTGTTCCCATAAATAATATGCGCATAGAATTACTCCTCATCCTCGTCGTCATACTCGAGGTCTAAATCAAAAATATTTTCCGCTTTTTCAACGTATAAGATACCATCAAGATGATCACATTCGTGACAGATACACCTTGCGTACAAATCTTCGCCTGTATACTCGAACTCATTACCGTCGCGGTCAAGCGCCTTTACTGTTGCTTTCTGCGGACGTGTAACATCGCCTGCTTTGCCGGGGACGCTGAGACAACCTTCAGTGCCGGTAACTTCACCCTCGGTATATGTTATAACGGGGTTTATAAGTTCGATAATTCCTTCTTCACCACGGTCGATGATAACAACTCTGCGCAGTATTCCTACCTGCGGTGCGGCAAGGCCTACACCGTTTGCAAGTATAAGCGTGTCTTTCATATCATCAAGCAGGATGTGAAGCTTTTTATCAAACTTTTCTACTTCGCGACATCTTTTCTTAAGACATTCGTCGCCAATTTCTCTGATTTTTCTTATTGCCATAATAATTCTCCTTTGTTGTTGGGAGTTGTGTGCGGGGACGGGGTGATTTTTGTTGCTCTCCGTACCATCTGGTGATAATCACACCTTCTTGTTTGGGGACGGGTCATTTTTGTTACGCCGTTGGCTAACAAAAAACACCCCGTCCCCCATAGTGCGGTTTAGTTAGTGTGGTGGGGGATTTCTTGCTTGGGGACAGGTCGATTTCTTTTACGCCTTCGGCTAACAGAAATCACCCCGTCCCCCATAGTGCGGTTTAGTTAACTTAACTCATACTATTGGGGTTGATGTCGGCGACTACCGAAAGGTCTTCGCCTTTTCTTTTGCTTTTTTCGTAAACGCACTCGCGAAGAACTTTTACAAATTCGTCGTCGGCATTACATTTAAGCCACAATCTTTCGCGCCAACGTCCCTGAAGTCTGCCCAAAGGTGCTGCAGACGGGCCGTAAAGCGACCAGTTTTCAAATCCGCGCAAAGCAACGCGCAATTCCTGTGCGATTTTCTGCGCTTCACGCTCGGCATCTTCTTTTACGGAAGATGTCACCGTAATATTTACAATGTCACAGAAAGGAGGATATAAAAACTCCTTTCGGAACTCAATTTCTTCATCATAAAAGCTCTTATAATCCTGCTTCGCCGCAAGGAGAAGTGTCGGATTTTCAGGAGCATAGGTCTGAATTACGCAGCGACCGGCTATTTCTCCGCGACCTGCTCTTCCGCAAACCTGCGTGATGAGGTTAAACGTCCTTTCCTGCGCGCGGAAATCGTCGACATTAAGCGACGCATCTGCCGCAAGAACGCCTACAAGAGTGACGTTTTCAAAATCAAGACCTTTTGTAACCATCTGTGTTCCGAGCAGAATATCGGTTTTCTCCGCCTCAAACTTATCAATAATTTTTTCGTGGCCACGCTTACCGCTTGTGGTATCGGCATCCATTCTGAGAAGTGATGCGTTTTTGAAAATTCCGCCAATCTGCTCCTCGGCCTTCTGCGTGCCTTTACCGAAATCCTTTACCCTTGTGCTTTTACACACGGGACAGGTGTAACGTATATTTTCCTGATAACCGCAGTAGTGACAGTTAAGGGTGTTGTTGTTTTTATGATAAGTCAAAGACACGTTACAATCGGGGCAGGTGAATACGTATCCGCAATCCCTGCAAGAAACGAATGTGGAATAACCGCGTCTGTTAAGAAACAAAATAGTCTGTTCTTTTTTTTCTAAATTTTTGTTTATTTCGCTTGCAAGAAGTCGGCTGAGTACCGTCTTATTGCCTTCCCGAAGCTCCTCACGCATATCGGCGATAAAAACTTCAGGTAACGGTTTTTTGTTAAATCTTTCGGAAAGTTCAAGAAGAGTGTACTCTCCGCGCTTTGCCTTATGATAGCTTTCGACAGACGGTGTCGCACTGCCTAAAACAAGCGGACACGCGTGCCTTTTTGCAAGGAAATGAGCAATATCCCTTGCGTGATATCTCGGCGAGGATTCTGATTTATAGCTTTGCTCGTGCTCCTCGTCAATAATAATTGCGCCAAGATTTTCGCAAGGTGCAAAAATCGCACTTCGCGCACCTATTATGATATTTGCATCACCGCGCTTGATTCTTCTCCACTCGTCAAGACGTTCTCCGAGGGAAAGTGCGCTGTGAATAACGGCGAGATTTTTCCCGAATCGGTTATAAAAACGGCTTGTCATCTGCGGAGTAAGTGCAATTTCGGGAACAAGCAGGATTACCTGCTTGCCTTCCTCGATTGCCTTGATCGCAATTTGCATATAAACTTCCGTTTTACCGCTTCCGGTTACGCCGTGGATAAGGAAAGTTCCTTTCCCTTTTTTTATGATTTCGTCGGCAACGGCACTTTGCTTATCGGACAAAACAAGCGGAGAGGTATCCGCCATTTCTTTGCCTTCAAGAGGGTTGCGAAGAACCTCCTCTTCGCAGTAATTGATAAGCCCTTTGATATACAATGACTCAACTGCGTTTCTTGTCGTGCTTGCCGCGGAAATTATATCGGGGATGGAAAGTTTTCCATGCTCGGCAATTACACCGAGTACGGCTGATTGCTTTGGAGCGCTTTTTGAAAGTCGCTCGATATGAAACGAAATATCTTCCTCGCCACAGTAATAGGCAAGGCGGACTGTCTTTTCGTTTGCCCTTCTTTTATCACGGAAACTTTTTTCGCACAGACCTTTTTCAATCAGCGAATTTACGATAACGCGCGCATTTTTGCCAAGGACGCTTTTAATCTGCGCCAGTTCGGCATTACCCTCGCTGTTTTCAAGAAGGGTTAAAAGAGCCTCTTGCTTTATACCTTTTGCAAGGTGCTTTTTATCATAGTATCCGTGGGAAAGAGAAATCCATTCCTCAAACTTTGCATCAGTTCCGGGAGGAGAACAAAGTGAAGCCGCCTCGAAAAATGTGCAAAAATACCTCTCACGCATATAAAAGCACAGACGAATCCCCGCTTTTGTAAGAACGGGAAACTCATCCGTTACACTGCGGATAGGTTTTAGTGATGAGAAGTCACTCTTATCCTTGATTTCTGTCACAAAGGCCTCTTTGGGAGTGTTGCCGCCGCCGAAAGGAACTTTAACCCTGACGCCGACTGCAATTTTCCCTTCAAGCTCCTTGGGAACAAGATAATCAAAGGGCTTGTCAATATTCAGGTTTTTTGTGTTTACATAAACCTGAGCAATCATAATTATTCCTCGATAGTTTCTTCCTTATTTGCTTCAAATTCAGCGATAGCATCAGAAAATCTCTGTTCTGCACTGCCTTTCACGCACTTGATTTTGCCTTCTGCAATTTCAGAGATTGCGTGTGAAACAGTCTTGTCGCTTTCTGTGTCGGTAACGAGCTGGCGAGCACGCTTAGCAGTCATTACAACGAGTGAGTAGCGGGAATCAAGTCCCTCCATAAGTTTGTCAATTTCAGGATACAACATTTTTTATCATTACCTTTCTATAAAATTTTCTTCTATATTTTTATAATTGCGTGACATCACGCATTTTTCAGCAGTTATAATCGCGTCAAGGCGATTAACTGCATCATTAACTGTGTCATTTGTGAGGATGTAGTTATATTTGGAAATATATTTAAATTCATCCTTTGCTCTTTCAAGTCTTTTAGCGATAACTTCGTCTGTTTCCGTTCCTCTTCCGCGGAGACGATTTTCAAGCTCCTCGATGGATGGGGGGATAACGAATACAAACACCGCTTCGGGATAATGGCTTCTTACCTGAAGAGCACCTTGCACCTCGATTTCAAGAATTACGTTTTTCCCGCTTTCAATCATATCCATAACTTCAGCTTTGGGAGTTCCGTAATAATTTTCACAGAAAACGGCGTGTTCCAAAAATCCGTCTTCGTCAATTCTTTTTCTGAACTCATCGTGCGAAAGGAAGTAGTAATTAACGCCGTGTTTTTCCCCTTCGCGCGGTGCGCGTGTTGTTGCCGATACGGAAAGCGCGCAATCTGTGTGTGTTTTCATAAATTCTGTACATATTGTTCCTTTGCCTGCCCCTGACGGACCTGAAACAACAATGAGCAATCCTTTATTTTTCATATGTATCACCCTTATTCTGTTTCTTCTTCGGAAACGATATCTCCGTGACGTTGTGCAATCGCTTCGGGGGAAAGTGCGGAAAGAACCACGTGTTCGCTGTCCATTACGATAACGCTCTTTGTTTTTCTGCCGTATGTTGCGTCAATAAGCATACCGTTTTCGCGTGCCTCCTGGGCAATACGCTTTACGGGAGCGCTTTCCGGAAGGACGATGCTGACAATTCTTTCATCCGAAACAAGATTACCAAAACCGACATTGATTAGTTTCATAATAATTACTCCACATTCTGAATCTGCTCGCGCAGTTTTTCGATTTCTGCTTTTACGTCAATAACGATTCTTGCTACGTCAAGATCCTGTGACTTACTGCCGATTGTGTTGATTTCACGATTCATTTGCTGAATCAAAAAGTCAATTTTTCTGCCGACACAGCCGCCTTCTTCAAGCATATTTGTAAACTGCTCAACATGGCTTCTGAGACGAACTGTTTCTTCGTTAACGTTAACCTTGTCTGCAAAAATTGCAACTTCTGTAAGAAGTCTTGACTGGTCGTATGTGGCACTGCCTAAAATGTCGCGCATTCTTTCTTCAATTCTTGCGCGGTATTCATTTACGATTTCGGGAGAACGTTTTTCAACTTCTTCTGTTGCAGTTGCAATGAATGCAAGATGCTCAAGAAGGTCTTTTTTAAGACTTTCGCCTTCAACAATTCGCATGCTGTCGAAATTGTCAAGTGCACCTGAAAGAGCGCTTAAAACCGCTTCTTTGATAAGCTCCTCATCAACAGGGGCCTTATCAACGGTGAATACATCAGCGATACGAAGGAATGTTTCAGCATTGGCATTACTTGGAATTTCAAGCTCCTCCGAAAGAGTGCGAAGCCCTTCAAGATATTCCTTTGCAAGTGCGGTATTAACCTTTACCACGCTGTCATCTTCACCGGAAGTTTCAACGTTTAAGTAAATGTCAACCTTACCACGATTGATGCGTGCAGATGCCGCCTTTCTCATAGCATCTTCAAGGAATGTGTAGATGCGGGGCATCTTTATTGAAAAATCGCTGTAACGCGAATTTACTGACTTGATTTCAACGGTAAAGGTCTTGCTTCCAAGCTCTGCCTTTCCGCTTCCGTAGCCTGTCATACTTTTTATCATTTGAAAAACTCCAATCTAACAAAAGGGTATAAATCCCCATAATTATTTTACATTATATCATATATGTAGGAATTTAGTCAACCTTTTTAAACTTTGTTCACAAATAACGAAAAATCAAATATTTTTAAAAAATTGCTTGACAAGTGGCAAACCATTCGTTATAATAGGCAAGTAACGTATCTGGGTGTAGCGCAGTTTGGTAGCGTGCTTGAATGGGGTTCAAGAGGCCGGGAGTTCAAGTCTCCCCACTCAGACCAGAAAAGGCAATCGTTTAGTCGATTGCCTTTTTTATTGAAAAAACACCTGAAAGGAGCGCGTTTTATGGGGAAATTTGACGGAATTTTAATAGCGACAGACCTTGATGCAACTCTTCTTTGCCACGATAAATCGATTTCTCCCGAAAACCTTTCGGCGATTGAATATTTCAAGGAAAACGGCGGAATATTTACTTTCATAACAGGTCGTAGTATTATTGTTGTAGGACATATTTACGATATATTAAAACCAAATGCCCCCGTCGGTTGTTTTAATGGCGGTGCGATCTACGACGGTGAAAAGGGCGAGTTCATTTCAAGGAACACCCTTCCTGATGAAGCAATGGATCTTGTGCGCCTTGTAGATGAAAAAATGCCCGATATGGCAATCGAGCTTTGTACATACGAAAACAGTTATTTCTGTAAAACCAACCCTTCGATGGAGCGTCATATAAAATCAGCAGGATACCGTGATTTAAGGTGCCATTACAGCGAAGTCAAAGGTCCGCTTGCAAAGGCTCTTTTCGCGCATACAGATGGGGATAAACTTGGAGAATTACGCGCTCTTTTTGAAAAAGAGCCGATTTCGGAGAAATTTCAGTTCGTGCGCTCTTTTTATGAATATCTGGAGATGCTTCCCAAGGGGCTTGATAAGGGTGGACACCTTATCGAAATTGCAAAAATAAAAGGAATAGACATAAAAAGAACTATCGGTATAGGCGATAACGACAACGATATTTCTCTTATAAAAAAAGCAGGTGTCGGTGTCGCTGTTTCAAACGCTACCGATAATGCGAAAAACGTTGCGGATATAGTAACAGTTTCCAACGAAGAAAGTGCAATAGCAAAAATAATAGAAGATTTAGATAACGGAAAAATCACTTTTGAGGTGTAAAAAATGCAAAACACAAGAGAAAACAAAATGGGAACACAGAGCGTAAATTCGCTTCTTTTAGGCATGGCAATCCCGATGATGATTTCTATGCTTGTTCAGGCGCTTTATAATATTGTAGACACAATGTTCGTGTCAAAACTCGGTCAGGACGCGCTGACAGCACTTTCGCTTGCGTTTCCTGTGCAGAACCTTCTTATCGCAGTCAGCGTGGGAACGGGTGTTGGTGTAAATGCACTTTTGTCAAGAAGTCTCGGCGAAAAGAATTTTGACCGCGCGAATAAGGTTGCCGAAAACGGCGTTTTCCTCTCGATGGTAAGTGCTTTTGTCGTAATGATACTCGGGTTTACCGTTGTAAAGCCTTTCTTCGCATCTTTCGGCAGCAGTAAAGCTGTGGTTAAACTCGGAACTGATTATTTAAGCGTATGTATGATTTTCTCGTATGGATTATTCGGTCAGGTAATGTTTGAAAAACTTTTGCAATCAACAGGCAAAACCGCATACAGCATGGTGGTACAGCTTATAGGTGCAATCACAAATATCGTCCTTGACCCCATTATGATTTTCGGTCTTTTCGGAATGCCTGCAATGGGCGTTAAAGGTGCGGCATACGCAACAGTAATCGGTCAGCTCGTCGCACTTGGTGTAGGCGTAATAATAAACGCGAAATTCAACCACGAAATAAAAGTAACCGTTAAAGGTTGTGCAAAACCCAACGGTGAAATAATAAAAAGAATTTATGCAGTCGGCGTTCCTTCAATCTGCATGGCATCAATCGGTAGTGTTATGAATGTGTGCATAAATCAGACAATGCGCCTTTTCAGCGCAGGTATCGCCGCAACAGGTCAGGCTGTTTTCGGCATTTATTTCAAGCTTCAGAGCTTTGTGTTTATGCCTATTTTCGGTCTTAATAACTCTATGGTGCCGATAGTGGCGTATAACTTCGGTGCTAAAAATCCCGACAGAATCAAAAAGACGATAAAACTTTCCGTTATATACGCGTGCTCGATTATGGCAGTAGGACTTTTGGCGTTCCAGATAGTGCCCGAGGCACTGCTTCGTATATTCGATACAGGCGGAGACGATATGAAGGAAATTATCCGCATCGGAAAACCGATGATGCGCTTTATTTCATTAAGTTTCATCGCGGCAGGTTACTGTATCGTTGCAGGTAGCGTATTCCAGGCGCTCGGCAAGGGTATGCTCAGCCTTATCGTGTCGGTTTTAAGACAGCTCGGCGTTCTTGTTCCCGTAGCGTTTTTGATTGCGTATTTCACACGCGATATAACACTGATGTGGCTTTCGTTCCCGACTGCTGAAATAGCATCACTTGCGATGTCTTCTGTCTTTATGAAGAAAATTTATAAAAACGAAATAAATACTTTGAAATAAAAAAAGGGTAGGCGGACCAAAATTTGGCCCGCCTACCCTTTTATAATATCATACTGAAAATACGTTTGTAAATACTTTTTTGATTGTACGAAAAATTTTCTCCTCATTACACAAAAAAAGGCCTGTCTATTTTCGGAAAATGCCTATTGAAATAGGGGTTTACAGGATGTTATACTTGAATCAAGGAAAGGGAGGTACACTCCGATGGAAGAGTAAGACAAACTTTCAAATCCGAAGGAAACTGAATAATTCAAACCCACGGTAAGTAGTAAGTAATAATAAAACACGACGGTGTAACGTTTAATATAGATAATCCGTTATGAAAGGAACGGAATAGGGTTTGAATCAGATGTAACCTTCAAAAATTCGTCTTTTGCATAGAATAAAAACATTTTCACAAGGCATCTCCTTAGAGAAGTAGATTAAAAAGAAAAGTTGAAGATTAAAAAGAGTGCAAAGGACAGACAACAGAAAGAGAGGATAACAAAAGATGTTAGATATCAAGAGTGAACAGAGATGACCCTTGGTTGCAGGTAATAAAAGCAATCAAGGGTCATTTCTTTTTGCTTTTGTATTGACAGAATTTTATGATATGATACAATTTATATATAAAACTATGAAAGGGTTGGTTTTAGTGAAAAAAGTTTTCGTTATTACATTTCTGCTCCTTCTGGCGATGACAATTTCCGTTGGGGCAGCTCAGGTCGGCGAAAAAATCGGGGAAGCCGTTTACAGCGATATTACAGCATATGTAAACAACTATCCTATGCAATCGTATGTAATCAATAATTACGCGGTTATTATCGCCGAAGACCTCAAAAATTACGGATGTGATGTGGTTTATGACGACTCAAGCAGAACTTTAAACATCACAAAATCTGCAGGAAGTGGTGGTTTCTCATCTCAACTTGTGTATAAAACATCAAAGGAAACAGGCGAGTATTTTACAGATGTTTTGTATACCGATATAAAAACCTATGTTAACGGGAACAAGGTTACTTCTTTCAATGTTAACGGCAGAACAATGATTGTAATAGATCAGTTCGGAAAATATATGGACGGCTATACATGGGACGGAAATGCGCGTGCGGCACAGGCGTGGATAGCAGGAAAAGATATGGCCGAGTACAAAATTCCTGAAAAGCGTACAGTGAAAATATTTGAACAGGTTGAAGATTATAATTTGCTCAAGAAAAAATATAACGGCTGGTATGATTTTGATTTTGACGGAGTAAAAGAAGAAGTGAATGTTACCCTTACTGAAAACCAATACGAAACAGACATAGCGGTAAGAGTAGGAAATTACACCAAACACATAACAGGCTATGATGCAGTGCTTGACAGCATCTATCTTTGCGACATTGATTTAACTGACGGAGTTAAGGATCTGGTTGTCATTACCGTTGAGGTAAGCGGTGACCCTGTTGCAAGAATTATGAGATTTGACAAAAATCTCACACAGTACAAGTTCAGGTACTATGACCGCTATGATGAAAAATATCGTGTGTTGGACGAGCATTGGACAGGGTATGTTGAAAATCATTATTTCAATGTTAATGATGATGGCACACTGACTTTTAAAGAGCAGACACCTAGCTTGGGTATGTGGCATGTAAAGGCGACTTATCAACGAAATTCAAATGGCTATTTTGAAGAAATTGTCCCCGCGTACTACACCGTTTTGCCCAACGAATATAGCTTGGGTGATATGGATAACCGATATTCGCAGTATGAAATTGATATGTGGGATAAAGGATATATCAAAGCGTACACAACCTATTACGGAGACGGCGTTGTTATAAACAAGGGCGATTATTTCCGCGTCCTGTACGATAATGGTAAGGACTATATATATATCCAGAAAACAAACGGTCAGGCAGGTTGGATATATGTAACATGGAAAACTTACGAGCTTAATGAACCTTACTTTATGCTCGCGGGCTGATAAAGAATACAGGAAGTAAAAAACACAGATGACCCTTGGTTGCAGGTGATAAAAGCAATCAAGGGTCATTTCTTTTTTGCGTTTTTTTGTTATTGCTTTCTTGTTGACATATTATGTAAAAATTTGTATAATAAAGAGGTAAAAACTCAAATTACAACATAGGAGCGCGGAAACATGGCGACAAATGTAATATTGGAATATAAAAGAAGTGCCGACGAATGGCAATGTCCGATATGCGATGCAGAAAACAGTATGTCTCTCGGAAATTGTGCTGTATGTGGCGGTGCTAAAAGTGCCGACGCCACTATTTTAAGGAGATGGACTCCGACGCCGGTAGTAAAAAGACCCGAAGCCCACACCCCTGTGATGAGAAGGGCGGATTACCCCGTGGGAAGGACGTTCAGGGACATGGATGGAACACCACCTGCGGAGCCGGATTCAAAGTCGGGTTGCATAACGGCACTTATGGTAGTTCTTGTTGTTTTGATAATAATGCTTACGATATTTCTTGCAATGACGCAGGCAAATGGAGAAGAGCTTGCTTCTGCGACAGAACATTGTACTGAAACATCGGCGGATTATGAATATACCCAAAATTCAGGGAGGTATGAATATGTTTTGTGATAACTGTGGAAAAAGTAATGTAAGCGGTGCAAAGAAATGCCGTTACTGTGGCTATGATATGCCCGAACAAACAGGTGGCAACGGATTTTCAGACATTCTCAGCTTTAACCCCGAACCCGAGGTGAAGGCAGAAGAAACTTTCTCTCCCGTACAGGCAGAAGTGCAAAGTGAATATGACTATGCTCCTATGCGCGACACTGTTGAAGAGGATAAAAACAAAAGAATAGTTCTGCTTTCTATTGCGGCTCTTGCTATAAGCGTGATTCTTTTTATCACATCAATTATCTTTTTCGTATGTGCAGGGAATAAGAATGATGAACTTCCTGAAGAAAAGCCTTTGAAGGAAGAACAGACTGTGCCGGAAGAGGAAGAAGAACTTCCCGAAGATGTTGTTGAAGAAGAGAAAATAGAGGAAGAAGAACTTCCTGAAGAAGAGCCCGTCGAAGAGGAAAAAGAAGAAATCAACTTGAAAGAAAAACTTAAAGAAGCAAAGGATAAGGCTTCGGAAGAAGAAAAAAAGGCGGAAGTAAAGGACGGTCCCCCTGTTCAGACACCTGCAGAAGGTGGCGCTGAAGCTCCCGTTGAGGGAGATGTAGCTGCACCTTCTACAGAGTCGGTTACTGTAACTGATGAAATTGGCGGAGCTATAAACGATGCAACAATCGTAGAGACAGTAGAAGGATGAATTTTTAAAATAAAACTAATAAATGGAGGAAATGAAAATGGGAAGCAATTATAGGATGACTTACAATGTAGATATGGTTTTCTGTATCGACTGTACAGGAAGTATGGACAGAATCATTGACATTGTAAAAAATAACGCACTTAACTTTTATCAGGACGTAACAACTGCGATGGAAAAGAAGAAAAAAGCAATTACTCAGCTTCGCGTGCGTGTTGTTGCATTCCGTGACTACCGTGCAGACGGTGAAGAAGCAATGCTTACAACAGATTTCTTCAACCTTCCTCAGGAAGCAGACGAGTTTGAAAGATGCGTTCGCAGCCTTCGTGCAGATGGCGGTGGCGATGATCCCGAAGACGGTCTTGAAGCACTTGCATACGCAATCAAGTCAAAATGGAATACAGAAGGCGTAAAAGGTCGTCAGATTATTGTTGTATGGACAGACGCTTCTACACACCCCATCGGATTCGGTGCTGACAGTCCTTACTATCCCAATGGAATGCCCCGAGATATTCAGGAACTTGCTACATGGTGGGGCAGTGCGCAGACTCCCGGATTTGTTAATAATAACGCAAAGAGACTTCTTCTTTTTGCTCCCGACGCTCCTGCCTGGAGCCAGATTTCTCAGAACTGGGATAACGTATTGCATTTCCCCTCTGAAGCAGGCGATGGTCTTGAAAGCCTCGAATATTCAGAAATTATCGACGTTATTTCAAACTCTATCGGTTAAACTTTAAGTTTTAAGGTCAGAAATCATATGTTTTCTGGTCTAAAGAGGGATTTTTATGAAGAAAAAAGTAATGGAACCGAATTTAATATTTGCCGTTGCGGAAGAGATGATTAAAGACAACGGTGAAGACAGTTATTACTACGCTTCCAAGGACGGACACTTCTTTATTGTGTCGCTTGACGGATGTGGTGGCTCCGGTTCAAAAAGATATATGAACTATTCCGGAAAAACCGGCGCATATGTGGCTTCGCGTGCGGTTTGCGGAGGAATAGAATCGTGGTTTCTCGAAAACGGGAATGAAAAAGATTTCAAAAACTATATAGAAAGGGCACTGTCAGTATGTAAAGGTTATGCCGACAAATCAGGTCGTATAACAGGGTCGCTCGGTAAATCTTTCCCGACAACAGTTTCTGCTGTCAGCGCAAAATTCAATCAGGGAAAGATTGATGCGTGCTGTTTGTGGGCAGGCGATTCCAGATGTTATATGCTCGACGAAAAGGGGCTTCATCAGTTGACACAGGATGACCTTGACGGCGAGGATGCGATGAGCAACCTTACAAGCGACGGCATAATGACAAATGTAGTCAATGCGACTGCCCCGTTTGATATTCATCAAAAAAATATCCGCCTTGACGCCCCTTGCGTCTTCTTTACGGCGACGGACGGTTGTTTCGGATATTTAAAAACTCCAATGGCTTTTGAAAATCTTCTTATAGGTTCGCTTATGGAGGCGCAAACCCCTGCAGAATGGAGAGTGGCACTTAACGAACGAATGAGTGCCGTTGCAGGCGATGATTACACTTTATGTGTTGCGGTATGTGGGTACAAGGATTTTGCCGACCTTAAGAAGGCATACGTTCCGAGATTTAAACACATACTTGAAAACTACATAAATTCAGATCAGGACCCGAATTTCTTGTGGGAAACTTATAAGGAAGAATATTCAAAATATATTTAACAAAACGAAAGGATGTTAAAAAATGACATTGAACAGCACAATGAAAAAGGCATTAAGTTTGGTTATCGTGGCAATTCTTTTATTTATTATCAGCGGTTTCAACGCAATCGAACTTGTTGGTAAGTATAAGGCAGAGACGGGCGGGCTCGGATTTGGAATGGACGAAGATGATGTTTCTGTTTATATGAGCTACGGCCTTTTCGGAACTATGTCTGCGGACGTTAAATTTTCAAGCAAAATGAAGAAAGACCTCAAGGACCAGCTTGGAGATAATTACAAAGAATTCATGGACAACATGGAGGAAAGTATTAAAGAAGAGACAAAAGGTACAAAGTGGCATGTTAAAGGCGACAAAATAATAATGGAACAAGATGGTAATGAAGGCGAAAATTACTATTCTATAAGCGGTAGCACATTGAATCTTTATGAAAATGAGGATGCTAAAGAAGACAAAGAAGAATATATGGAACTTAAGAAAACATTCTTCAGCTCTCTTACTTGTCCCGCAGGTCTTTTAAGAATTGTTGCAGTTATCTTGATTCTTGCAGCTGCATACGTGTTCCTTACAGGAAAAGATAAGGACGGTAGTGGTTCAACATTCTCTTCTGGTTTTTCAGGCAGAGATGTAATCGCCAGCCGTTGTACAGCATGCGGTTCACCCATAAAAGAAGGCGCAAGATTCTGTGACGTTTGCGGAACTCCCGCAGGTGAAGCACCTGCACCTGTTTTGGCTAGCCGTTGTGAATCATGTGGCTCATCCTTGAAGGATGGCGCTAAATTCTGTGATATATGCGGTGCTCCCGTAGGTGGCGTTGCTACACCTCCTGCTCCTGCAGCACCTGTATACGAAGCACCTGCTCCCGCAGCACCTGCGTACGAAGAACCCGTATACACCCCCCCTGTAGAGGCAAGTGAAGCACCTGCTCCGACTCCTGCACCTACACCTGCTTATGAGCCTGCTCCTTCAGCAGCTCCGACAACAAAATCAGCATCAGATCACAACAGATTTTCTGCAGCAGGAGATTTATAATAACCAAAAGAGAATAGTCCGAACCTGCCTTAAACGGCGAAATTTCGGTATCTTTCGGTTTGTCATCCTTGTAAGGCACAAAGCCTTACTGCCTCTTCCGCACCAAAACCCACTCAAAATTTCATCCGTTTCAGGTCAATGGAATTTTCAGAGAGCAGATTTTTGATTTCGGAAGGCAAAAACGCAGGTAATCCTTGATGGATTACCGAGTATTTTAACACATTGAAAGCGGAAATCCGCTTTTGGTTACGGTGATATATAAATGAACATCAATGGATATATTTTAAAAGAAGAATTAAAAAATGCCAGCAGCGGATTTTCAAAATGGGGCTTTGCTGTCAAAAACGGAGAAGAGTATTTCATAAAAGAGCTCATAAATCCCGTTTATCCGATTGACCGCAGTGTTATGACCGAAGAAATGTTCCAGGAAAAGATAGCCTACTGCACAAATTATGAAAACAGGTTTAAGACGTACTACGAAAAAATAAATAATGCAAGTCGAGGAAACCTCGTAAGAATTAACGAATTCTTCCGTCATGATAGCCGATACTATCTCATAACCGAGAAGATAAGCGGTAAGGCTCTTACTATGGACGATATTTCAAAGCTGGATAATGATAAGAAAAATATCCTGATGAGAGCGGCGGCATATTGCTTTTACGACTTGCATTACGCAGGAATAGTACATAGCGATGTGAAGCCTAACAATATCCTTGTTAAAAAGACAAAACGCGGAAACTATGTTGCAAAGCTTATCGACTTCGACTCGGGATTTTTCAAGGACGAAAAGATCGAGGGTGAAGACCTTGTCGGAGACCTCACATATCTTCCGCCTGAAACATTCCTTGCTATGTACGGCGAGGATGTTCAGCCTGATGAAAAGGCAGATATTTTCAGCCTTGGCCTTGTTTTCCATGAATATTATTGCGGAAACCTCCCCGCTTATAACGAGGAAGAGTATTACTATCCTTTTGAAGCGGTGCTCGATGGGCAGGAATTGAAATTGTCAGGAAAAATGCTTCCGGACAAAATCGAATCTTTGATAAAGTCAATGCTTGACGTTGACCCCAAAAAGAGACCTTCGGCAGAAGAAGTTATTATTAAGCTGAATGAACTTATTCCGAGCTTTGCTATGACGGTCGGCGATGATCCGATGGGTGATCGTGTACGCTATGAAATGCGTACCGAATATATCGGCGCGGCTGTTGACCGTAGGACAGGCTCTATAAAACCAAGCGGTTCTTCTTCAAAACTCAGAATGTCAAGCTCGTTCAAAACGGGCGAATACAAATCTGCGTCCGAAGGTGGAGTATCATACTCTCCATCGGGTGGATATACGGCAACTCCGTCGAAATCTCCCGAACCCGAAAGAAAAAAGGCCGATGCATGGTTTAAAACTGCCGGCGATTTGTAAGTAAATAAAAAAGCGCTGAGGATACATCCTCAGCGCTTTTGTCATATGCTGCTACAATGAAAATCAATTGTCTTCAGATATTTTCTTGTATAAAGTGTCAGGTCCTGATAAATTGCCGTCCTTGAACTTGTATATGGTTGAGGTTCCCTTTTTATATGGTCGGAGTGGCGGGACACAGATGCTTCGCATCTTGCCTGCTTGACGACCGCTGCACTTCGTTCACGGTGCCCGTCTACGCATCAGCTTCGGGGGAAACAATTATCAATCGTTTCCTGATCCCTCGCTGCCCTCTTTAGGCTTCAAGTCCCGCCGGGTAAAAAAAGAACCGCAACCTAAAGGTCACGGTTCTCTTTTTATATGGTCGGAGGGGCGGGACTTGAACCCGCGGCCTCTTCGTCCCGAAGCGCTTCTAGAACATACTTTATAGCATTTTTGACGCTTTTTAGCCCTTTTCGCTACATTCGAAATACTCTTTAGCCATCTTATCTCCACTGTTTCCGTCTGTTACATTTCTAACTGTGGGTTTACATGTGGTCAAAAACATTACCTGCATTACGACTGATCTAATAGAATTATAGCATACATTCCACGAAATTGCAATGGTGCAAGGCAGAATTGATAGCGTCAATTTATGATTCTGATATGCAATGTCAAGTTCGTTGAAATATCCGCTCCATTCCCATACTCGTACAATTAAATTTGGGTATTTTTCAGCATGATTTTGCGCATCAATGAGTTGCTGCCGGTTTATGGAATTCAATTGTAACTGGTGTCCGCCGCGTTATACATATTCTTTTACAAGTAATTAACAAGATATTAGTCGATTATTGACAAGATTTAGTTTAATCAAAGCATTCCAATTTATTTTTTTTATGTTATAATATTATCATAGGAATAATGTTAAGTGGCGCAAGTTAGTGGTAACCGTTGTATATAATTTATATTAAAAGGAGTATTACCAATGAATGTATTTGTCAAAAAAAAGGATTCGCGGAGTTTTTGGAATATCATTACTGACATAGGAGAATTTAATGCAGAACCATTGATTAAAGAAAATGCTTTTTGTGCAGATGATGGAATTTTAAGAGTTGTATCAGATATCACCGCAGATAAAAACGGCGTGTGCAAACGCAATGGTAATGTAAAGAATATTTCCGATAAGTCGATATCTCTTAATGCATTATCATCAAGATTTACATTCGACGGTGGGGAATATGAAGTCTATACACAATATAATAGTTGGCAGAATGAAAGTATGGGTGGTTGGTAGGATCTTGTGACTTCGGTGTCCGCGCGATGCAAAAGTGTGCGCAATTCTTTTAATGCTGCTCCGTTTGTTGTACTATGGTCTAAACAGGCAAATCGCGGAGTTGCATTTCATATAAATGCATTTTCATCATGGGAAATGAGGATTTCGAGACGGTATGCTGAAGGTATAGCTACATATGTGGAAGTTGAAATGGGGATAAACTCCGAAGGACTTAGTTTAGAACTTACTCCGGGAGATGAAATTGCCCTTCCGGAGATAATATATTACGAGGTTTTCAATAAGACAGATCTTGATTGTTGGAAGCTCCATTCATTTCTCCATACTAACTATCCCAGGCGTGAAATGCCTGTTATATACAATAGTTGGCTTTATAAATTCGACCGCTTTTCGTATAAGGATATAATGATTCAGATAAAAAAAGCAGCAGAAATAGGCGTGGAATATTTTGTTGTTGATGCCGGATGGTTTGGTGAAGGTGAAAACTGGGGTGATATGAGAGGAGATTGGGAAGAAAATAAGTCGTTTGGTTTCAGGGGGCGTATGAAAGAAGTTGCTGATGCGGTCAGAGATTTTGGTATGAAATTTGGGTTCTGGCTTGAACCTGAATGTGCATCTTTAGAAGCTAATGCACCTAAAGAACATCCGGAATATTATCTTATGGGTAATGGTTCATATTTTATTGATTTTGCAAATCCCGATGCATTTAAATATATTTTTGACAAGACTTGTGAACTCATTGAACGTTTTGATGCAAAATTTGTAAAATTTGATTTTAATGCAGATTTAGAATTCGATGTGTATTATTCTGGATTCACTTCATATTTCGAAGGCCATGTACGATTTATAAAAGATCTTCATCGAAGATTCCCTGATTTGTATATTGAAAATTGTGCATCCGGCGGTATGAGAATGACGCTCCGTGACGGTATGTTATATGATAGCTTTTGGTTAAGTGATAATCAGTGCCCTTATTATGGAGTGGAAATTTTCAAAAATTCGCTACTACGTCTTGCACCTCAATGGATAGAAAGCTGGCTGACCATAGCTTCAGCTCGAAAAATCGCACCGGTATATGCATCTTATGAACAAAGTGATAAGATAATTGCTTGTGGTGATGCCGTATGGGACAATGTTAGAGGAGTGAGCCAAAGTTGGATAAATGGTTTTCTCACTTCAAGCCCTGTTGGACTCAGTTTTGATCTTACTGCTATCTCGGATGAAGTATTCAATAACTTAAAAAAATATATTGAAAAATTCAAGAGCAAACGTGAATTTTGGAAAAAAGCGGTGTGTCATATTCTTACTGATACAGACACAATGCTGGTATTGGAGTTCAGAGACGAAGAGTTTTCTGAGATTGAACTTGTTGTATTTAGTAAAAAAACGCTTCAAAATAATATTTGTGTCTATCCGATTGTGGATGGCGCGTCTACCTATGCCTGCTCAAATGGAAATGTGCGAGCTGGCTGGGATATAGTTAAAAACGGTATTGATTTTGAAATCGGTAAAAGTTTTGATACTTGTTTTATGACACTTACTAAAAACATATAATTAGATAAAATTTACTGCATTTAAATTTTATACCTCTTATAGCGGAAATTTTGTGGAGTAAGATTGAAGGAAGAAAACAAATGACAAAATTATATTTTTTAGGTAATTCAACCAATTCTCAAATGTTTGGGTGTGTTATACAAACAGCAACAAAAACGATTATAATTGATGGTGGTACGACAGGGGATTCTTCGCAGTTATTAAGAATGTTGAAAGAAAAAGCGAACAGCCATGTTG
>JAZREK010000069.1:0-5208 GCA_045660765.1 Clostridia bacterium | reverse complement strand
GTACAGATGATTCAGTATCAGGTTGTAACTCTTATGACAACTAACGGTCAGGCACCTTTCGTTACAGTATTTATGTACCTTAACGAAGCGAAGAATGAACAGGAAAAGGCTGACCTTGCCCTTATTATTGAAGAAACACTTCGCCAGAGATACAGAGGTGTCAAGAACGAAAAGGGTATCTGGATTACACCTGCATTCCCCAAACTTATCTACGGTCTTGAAGAAGATAACATCCACGAAGACAGTAAATACTATTACCTTACTGAACTTGCTGCAAAATGTACTGCAAAGCGTATGGTTCCCGACTACATTTCCGAGAAGATTATGCTTCAGAACAAAGTGGACAAGAACGGTGAAGGTCACTGCTACACCTGTATGGGTTGCCGCAGCTTCCTTACACCTTTCATCGATGAAGAGGGTAAGCCCAAGTATTACGGAAGATTCAATCAGGGTGTTGTAACTGTTAACCTTGTTGATATTGGTCTTTCAGCAGGCGGAAACATTGACAAGTTCTGGGAAATCTTCGATGAAAGAATGGAAATCTGTCATCGTGCGCTTCAGGCACGTCATGACCGCCTTACAGGTACAATTTCAGACGCGGCTCCCATCCTTTGGCAGCACGGTGCACTCCTTCGTCTCCCCAAGGGCGAAAAGATTGACAAGTACCTCCACGGTGGTTACTCAACACTTTCTCTCGGCTATGCAGGTCTTTGGGAATGTGTTTACAGTCTTAATGGTAAGAAACTTACCGAAGCAGGTGGCGAGGCACTCGGCCTTGAAATCATGAAGAAACTCAACGAGTACACTGCAAAGTGGAAAGCTGAAGAAAATATTGACTACTCACTTTACGGCACACCTCTTGAAAGCACAACTTATAAGTTTGCAAAATGCCTTCAGAAGAGATTTGGTATCGTGAAGGGCGTAACTGATAAGAACTACATCACAAACAGCTATCACGTACACGTAACCGAGGATATTGATGCGTTTGACAAACTTGCTCTTGAAGCGAAGTTCCAGGCACTTTCTCCCGGTGGTGCAATCAGCTATGTGGAAGTTCCCAATATGCAAAATAACCTCGAAGCAGTTATTTCAGTTATGAAGTTCATTTACGACAATATTATGTATGCTGAACTTAATACAAAGAGTGACTACTGTCACGAATGTGGCTTCGATGGCGAAATTGAAGTTAAGGAAGACGAACACGGAAAGCTTTTGTGGCATTGTCCCAACTGCGGAAATACTGACCAGACAAAACTTAACGTAGCTCGTCGTACCTGCGGATATATCGGAACACAGTTCTGGAATCAGGGAAGAACACAGGAAATAAAAGAAAGAGTTCTTCACCTGTAAGTCTCGGGATGTTAAAAACGCCCAGAGCGTTCGTTGCTAGGTTTAATAATAAGAATATTTTTTAATATACCAAAGAATTAGAGGTGGAAATCCGCGATAGCGGATTTCGGATTGAAACCAACGAACTACGAACAAACTTCACCTCTCGCTGTACCTTTGTACAGCGTCGGATAACCCCTTCGGGTTCAGTTTGTCCGTTCTGAACATTTTTTCCTATCCCTTATGAGAAATGTGAAATTAACAGGAGATGTAAAAAGTTATTTTTACATCTCCTAATTTAAAGAGTTGATAAAAATGAACTACGCAACTATTAAAAAATTTGATATTGCAAATGGTCCCGGTGTACGAGTTTCGCTTTTTGTCAGCGGTTGCAGACACCACTGCAAAAACTGTTTTAATAAAGAGGCATGGGATTTTAACTACGGAGCACCACTTACGGACGAGGTTATGGAAGAAATTCTGGATGCTTGTAAGCCTTCGCATATAACGGGACTTTCGCTTTTAGGTGGAGAGCCTTTTGAAAAGGAAAACCGTGCAGGGCTTATAGAGCTTTTAAAGAAATTCCGCGAAAGGTATCCTGAAAAAAACGTATGGTGTTATACGGGGTTCGTACTTGACGAGGAACTTCTGAAAGCGGGCGAGAGCGATGCAATGGAGCTTCTTTCTCTCATAGATATTTTAGTGGACGGAAGATTTGTGGAAGAACTTAAAAACCTTTCTCTCATGTTCCGAGGTTCATCAAATCAGCGAATAATAGATGTCCCCAAAACCCTTGAAAAAGGGGAAGTGGTGCTCCTTCCCGGCAAGTGGGAACGCACAATGGGCAGCGGCGATATATACGAGATATAATACGAATCTTAATACGAGAGGAAAATAAATATGGATAAATACAGTGTAAGAATTAAAAAACTTGACGAAAAGGCAACTATACCCACATACGGTAGTGAATTTGCCGCAGGTGCAGACCTTTACGCGTGCCTTGATGCACCGCTTACAATTAATCCCCACGAAACTATCCTTGTGCATACAGGTGTTGCAATGGAAATTCCGACAGGTTTTGCAGGCCTTATCTATGCGAGAAGCGGTATCGCATCAAAGCGCGGACTTGCTCCTGCAAACAAGGTTGGCGTAGTTGACAGCGACTACCGTGGCGAAGTTATGGTTGCGCTCCATAATCACAGTGCAATTCCGCAGACAATCGAAAATGGCGAGCGCATTGCCCAGCTTGTAATTGCACCCTATGTAGTAGCAGATTTCGTAGTATCCGACGAACTTGACGATACTGAAAGAGGAAGTGGTGGCTTCGGTTCCACGGGTAAAAAGTAATAAAAAAGGAATTCGCAAAGCGAATTCCTTTTTTCTATTAAAGTTTTTCAAAATCACTTGCAGGGTGCTTGCAAAGAGGGCAGATAAAGTCGTCGGGGAGAGGCTCACCCTCATACACATATCCGCATATTTTGCAGACATATCCTGTCTTCTTTGCCTGGGGCTTCGGCTTTATATTCTTGAAATAGTAGTCGTAAGTTACCGACGGCTTATCGGAAAGAATTTCTGCCTCGGTCACTTCGCCGATAAACATAATATGTGTGCCACAATCAATGGTCTGAACGACTTTTGCGCTTATAAATGCATTCGTATATTCTGTGATGTAATAAACACCGTTTTGCGCCCTTTTCTTGTTTTCGAAATCGGTGAACTTGTCTTCTGTTCTTCCACTCTTGAAACCAAAATTCTCAAATACGGAGAAAGGTGTGCTTTCGGAAAGAATGCTCACATTGAAAACACCGCTTTTCTGTATCATTTCAAGGGTGTAATTGTTTTTGTTAACCGCAACGGCAATCTGTAAGGGGGTATCGGTTACCTGCATTGCAGTGTTGATGATACATCCGTTATCCTTTTCTCCATCACAAGTGGAAAGGACAAATAATCCATAGGTAAGCTTGAATAAAGCTTCTTTCATAAATTTTCCTCCTAACATATTTTTCCGCCGCCGACTACGACATCACCGTCATAAAGAACAACGGACTGACCTTTTGTGATTGCTCTTTGTGGTTCGTCAAAATCAACGCGGATTGTGTTTTCGTCAAGCTGTGTTGCGGTAGCATCCTGCTCGATATGGCGATAACGAACCTTCGCCTTAACTCGCATCGGAGTATACAGGTCACTAACGCTTATAAGATTTATATCCTTTGCAATCAATGAGCTTGTAAAAAGTCCCTCGTGGTCGCACAGTATAACTTCGTTCTTATCGGTGTCAAGCTCGCACACATACATCGGTGCAGGGAGTGCAAGACCAAGACCTTTTCTTTGCCCTACGGTGTATTTAATAATCCCCTTGTGTGTGCCGAGAATGTTCCCCTCGCGGTCAACGAAATTTCCATCGGGATAATCCTTGCCCGTATATCGCTTGATAAAGTCGGTATAGTCCTCGTTCTTAACGAAGCATATGTCCTGACTTTCTTTTTTATGCGCGTTCACAAAACCGTGCTCGTCAGCGATTTTTCTTGCCTCGTCCTTTGTCATGTCACCGAGCGGGAATATTATTTTTGAAAGCTGTTCCTGTGTAAGGGAATAGAGCACATAACTCTGGTCTTTCGCTAAATCCTTCGCGCGTTTAAGAATGTATCGGTTGCTTTTTTCGTCAAATTCTACTTGTGCGTAGTGTCCCGTCGCGATATGTGTGCAACCAAGGTTTTTCGCCTCTTCAAAAAGCTTTTCAAACTTCAGATAGCGGTTACATTCTATACACGGATTGGGAGTAGCACCCGTTTCGTATGCGTGTACGAAATCGTCCACAACCTTTTCCGCAAAATGCTCCGAAAAGTCGTACAGATGATGCTCCATACCAAGACTTTCGGCAACTTTTCGTGCATCCTCAATATCTTCACGCGAACAACACGCGTGTTCTTCATCAAGCGTTATTCCGCCACCACCTAAAAGTTTCATCGTGGCACTAACAGCGGGGATACCCATTTTCTTTATTTCAAGCGCGGCAACGGCGCTATCAACACCGCCACTCATCGCAACTAAACATTTATCCATTTTCTTCACATTTCCTATTGCAGTAACTACTTTGTAACCAATGCTCTCGACCTTTTTTTCAAGGAGTGCGCGACTTTCAGCCGCTTCTTCACCTGTTGAAATTTTGTTTTCGTACAGGTCGTATAATTTCCTGAATTTGCGGGGGGAGAGGTTAGGCATAACGACATTTGCCCCTGCGCAAAGTCCCATTTCGCGACCTTCGGGATGCAGTGTGCCGAGCGCTGTCGTCGCAGGGATAAGCGCATACGGGAACATATGACGAAGCACGGCGATAAGCCTTACTGTAAGGGCAATATCGCCACTTTCATACTCCGCAAACGGTGTTTCCTTGTGCACAATGTACGGACCTATACCAATCATATCGGGCTGAAGCTCCCACAAGAATTCAAGGTCAGAAATAATGTTGTCAATCGTCTGGAAAGGCGAGCCGACCATAAATCCGCTACCCACCTGATAGCCGATTTTTTTAAGGTCGAAAAGACATTTTTTGCGACTTTCAATTGTCATTTCTTCGGGGTGGAGCTTGTTATAATGCTCACACTCGGCAGTTTCGTGTCGCAGAAGGAATCTGTTCGCGCCTGCGTTGTAGAAGGCAAGATAACTCTCGTACGCCTTTTCACCGATTGAAAGGGTAATTGCACAATCAGGGAATTCGTTTCGGATAGAACTTACAATATCGCATATTCTGTCGTCGGTAAAGTACGGGTCTTCGCCACCCTGAAGTACGAATGTACGAAAACCAAGTTCATATCCTTCGCGACAACATTCTAAAATATCGTCCTTTTCAAGACGGTAACGAAGCGCGTTTTTATTGCT
>JAZREK010000068.1:0-2773 GCA_045660765.1 Clostridia bacterium | reverse complement strand
CCATCCGCATTTTTCAAGCATTTCAACACTGCCAGTGCCCATATTGCAATTGAAAGCAAAAACGATGATAATACGGTCAAAGGGAATGGGATTTCCTTCACCATCCACTCCGGCTCCCACTTTTTCAGTATCACTTGTTTTAACAAGGTTGCCTGCAAAAAGGTTTCCGAAGTTCAAAACGTCTGCCACAGCGCCGCTTTCAAACACAACAACCGCATCGTTAGCGCGTTGAACGATGCCGGTATCTTTAGTCTCTTCGACTTCATCAGCCTTAACGCCTGCATTGAACTTAAACACAGCCGGAACGACGCCAATGAGCATAACTATAGCAAGAACGAAGGAAAGAATCTTTTTAAGATTAGATTTAAAGTTAGTCATTTTCTCTTTTCTCCTTTCTTAACCTATAAGCCAGCTGACGAGTACACTGGTACCGTCGATGTCCGGGTTAGATGTGGTTGTGAGGGTCTGTACCTCTTCCGCCAAATTGATCATTTCGATCTCGGGCGAAACATACTTTTGCTTTTTCATTGTTTCTCTCCTATAATGAAAAATAGTATATAAAGTATGTAGAAAAAGTGAGAAGAAGTATAGAGAAAGTGAGAAAAGGGATGATCTTGATTTAAAAATGCGTATAGGTATAGCTATACGTATAGAAATACGTAATTAATTATACAATGCAAACCTGCAAAAGTCAAGTGCTATTTTTATTATTATAATTTTATTTTGCGGTGCGAGGTTATATTCCTGCCGGTTGGTGATTTGGGCGAGCGGACAATATCCGCCCGCGTTTTTGTAGGGGAGGCATCCCGTAGTGAATAGTGAAGAGTGAAGAGTGAAGAGGTGAAAGTTGTATAGTAAAAGTGGACACAACGAAGAGTTAATGGTAAAATAAACTCAAAGAGGTGTTCAGGATGAAAAGGACTTTCAGCAAAGAATTCAAGGTAAAAGCGTGCGAGCTGGTCAAAAAAGACGGTATTAAGCACGCCGTAGTGGCAGAGAAACTCGGGATTCATCACGTAATGTTGTACAGATGGATAGACGAGTACGAAACCTACGGAGAAGAAGCGTTCGTGGGAAAAGGGAGACTGCGTGGAGAGGATGCGGAGTTAAAAAGGCTACGAAAAGAAAACGAACGCTTAAAGATGGAAAACGAAATATTAAAAAAAGCAGCGGCATACTTTGCGAAGCACCCGGCAGACGAGTGAAATTTGCAAAAACAGAGTTAATAGAATATAAAACAAGCGAAGTATGCAAGCTGCTGGGTGTGTCAAGAAGCGAATATTACCGACTTGTAAAAGAGCAAGATAGTGAAGAAAAAGAGCGCGAAGAAGCTGTAATTCACTGTTTTGAAAAGCATAAAGGGAATTATGGTAGAATACGCATTCGCAAAGAGTTGCTATCAAAAGGAATAAACATAAGCGAGTATCGTATAGCAAATATGCTTAAAAAGCACGGATTGGTCGCGAAAAGTGGTAGAACAGGCAAGACTAAGCACCCAAAGCCGACAGAACAGCAGTATATCGAGGAAAATTTAATAAAGCGCAAATTTGAGATAACGGATCCAAACTATCTTTGGTGCTCAGATATAACAGAACTAAAATGTTTGCGGGGCAAGATGTACGTTTGCGGAATTATCGACGTTGCAACAAGACGGATAGTTGGATGGAGCATTGCAAAAAACCAAACACAAGCGCTGGTACAGGATGCTTTTAAAATGGCAATTGGCAGAAACCCCGAAAGACCGCAAGGTGCAGTCTATCACAGCGATAGGGGGTGCCAATACACCGCTAAAAAAACGAAGGAACTTGTGGAAGGCAACGGCTTCCGAAAAAGCATGTCCCGTCCGGGAACTCCAAGTGACAATCAGCCGATTGAGAGCTTTTGGAAAACGCTCGAATGTGAGATGGGCGATATCGCCCATCTCACATTCGAGCAAGCATCAAGATCTGTGGTTGATTATATTGAGCTTTATTACAATTCCGAAAGACTGCATTCTGGCATAGGCTATTACATTCCCAACCATTTTTTAACTCTTCGTTGTGTCCACTATTCTTGACAAGTTTCGGTAATAGGTAGGAGGAGAACGCGGGGAGGTTTTACTCCTTCTCGTCGCTCGCCGCAAGACCGAGCTATTCACCGCAAGCGGTCCCCCGTCTCTCTTCAGGCGCTGTAAACAGCGCTCTCACCTCTAAAGAGGTTCGCTTCTGCGGCTCGGTCCTTTCGCGGCTCTTGATGTTCACCGAACATCAATTCACTTCCGCGAAACCTCAATGATGGAGGCTTGCGAGAACGCGGAGGGGGGACCCCTCCCCCACAGGTTGGCGAGGTGTATCGGAGTTTTTTATATACACAAAAAGGGTCCGGCGCATGCCGGACCCTGATTTTTGGGGTAAAACTGGGATGATTTGACCGCTTTGTTAAAAGCGAGCCGCGAAAAAGCTTGATATATCAAGGTTTTTCGGGTATGTCCTTAGTCGATAGTCTTCATCGTGGGGAAAAGGTTCAATCCACTTTCATCAGCGTGCATGATCCTTCAAAAGCTTGTATTTGCAAGGTTTTTAGGCTGGTCTGTTTTTCATCACGTTTTACTACCCCTCGTCTTTTTATACGATTTTGGGGTAAAAGCTGGGGTAAAATGTGATTTGCACCCAATCTTCAGTTTGGGCGATTGCTCTATTCCAATCACATCCTGAAACCGAGGGTTAATTCATACTTAAGAAAAACCTCAAAAGTAATTTTATGCCGAGCTTTTACACCCTCATACATTTCCACA
>JAZREK010000067.1:0-61188 GCA_045660765.1 Clostridia bacterium | reverse complement strand
TGGAAAAATAAAGCAATAAAGTAAAAAGGGGAAAACAAAATGCAGAAGAAAAGTCTTGAGGCAATTGATAAGAACTTTAAAGTTGAAAGAAAAGTAGAACGCGAGGGTCTTAAGTTTTACGATATTGAGCAGGAACCTTTTAAAATTTACGGTGTGTATAAGGAAAACGGAAAATTCCGCCGCATGCCCGAGGAAGTTGCGAAAAGCACAAAAAATGACGGTGTATTGGCACTTCACGCTAATACTGCAGGTGGTCGCGTACGCTTTCGTACTGACAGTCCCTATGTCGCAATCAGCGTAAAGCTTTGCGATGCACTTCGTGATATGGCTAAATTTTCAGTTACAGGTGCACTTGGACTTGATATGTACGTAAATTACGGAGATGGCGAAGGAGATGTGTATCAGCACACTTTTGTTGCTCCGCCGGACCTTGAATCAGGCTATGAATCGTTAAAGGGCGAATTCAAAGATAATAATATGCGCGATATAACAGTAAATTTCCCTCTTTACGGAGGCGTGGAAAAGCTCTATATCGGACTTGATGAAAACGCAAATCTTGAAAAAGCTACTCCTTATATAGATAAAAAGCCTATCGTATATTACGGCTCTTCAATCACACAGGGAGGATGTGCTTCCCGTGCAGGAAACAGCTATCAGGGATTTATTTCAAGAAGATTTAACTGCGACTACATAAACCTCGGCTTTTCAGGTAGTGCAAGGGCAGAGGACGAAATAGCAGAATACATCTCAAATCTTGATATGTCAATTTTCGTTTTTGACTATGAACACAATGCTCCGACAATTGAGTACCTTAAAGAAACTCATCCCAAAATGTTCAGGAAAATAAGGGGAAAACATCCTGATCTTCCCATAATCATAATGACATCTCCACGCTATTTCCAGCCTCCCCAGAGAGGAAACTGGTGCGATATTGTAAAGAAAACTTATGAAAATGCAAAAGCGGCAGGAGATAAGAATGTTTATTTCCTTGATGGTAAAGATTTGATGGCTCTTTGTAAAAACGAAGGCACGATTGATAAAACTCATCCCAATGATCTCGGTTTCTTTGCGATAGCATCTGCGGTAGGCGATGTTATTGAAAAAATCTGGAAATAATAAAATGCATATTTGTCGCTCTATCGCGCAAAATAGATTTGAGAGAAAACTCTCGAATTAAAAAAGGAGCGATAGACATGGAAAAGAATAAGCAGAACCAGAATCAGAACCAGAACCAGAATCAGAATCAGAACCAGAATCAGAAGGAAAACAAAAACGAAAAAAAGAATTCTGAAAACAACAACATTCGTTTTAACTAACAAAAAAACGCTGTGGATATTCCACAGCGTTTTTTCCTAATCATATTGCTTTTTGATTTTTTTTGAGGTAAAATAAAAGTAATAGAAAGTAACAACAATACATATATTACTTAAAAATAATTTGATAGAGGTGGTATTATGAGTTATAAAGCAGAATACGAAAAGTGGCTTACATCAGACAAAGTGGAGGAAGCGGTAAAAGAAGAACTTCGCGTGCTTGACGAAAAAGAAATCGAAGACAGATTTTATCGTGAACTTGAATTCGGTACAGCAGGCCTTCGCGGAATTATGGGTGCAGGTACCAATCGTATGAATAATTACGTTGTAAGACGTGTTACACAGGGACTCGCTCTTGAAATCAGCGAGCAGGGAAAGGAAGCCTCGGAAAAGGGTGTAGTAATTGCATTTGACTCCAGAAATAATTCGGATTCTTTTGCTCTCGAATGTGCGAAGGTTCTTTGTGCAAACGGTATCAAGACATATCTTTTTGATTCGCTTCGTCCCACTCCCGAACTTTCGTTTGCACTTCGCCATCTTGGATGTACTCGCGGTATAGTTATTACTGCAAGCCACAATCCCAAGGAGTATAACGGGTATAAGGTTTACGGAGAAGATGGCAGCCAGATTTCTCCTGAAGTTGCAGATATGATTGTTGAATACATCCAGAAGATAGATATTTTCGAAGGTATAAAAATTACTGAAACTCCGGACTACATATCAATCAGCGAAGATGTAGACAAGGCATATATTGAAGCTATTAAAAAACAGTCACTCGGAATTAAAATCCCCGAGGATTTCAAGGTTGTATATACCCCTCTTCACGGTAGCGGAAACAAGCTTGTTCGTCGCGTGCTTGATGAAATCGGTGTTAAAAATGTTTTCGTAGTTCCCGAACAGGAAGCGCCTGACGGAAACTTCCCGACAGTTAAAAGTCCCAACCCCGAAAATGCAGAAGCGTTTACTCTTGCTATCGAGTATGCAAAAGCGCAGAATGCCGACATCATTTTCGGTACAGACCCTGACAGCGACAGAATTGGTGTTGTTGTAAAGAAATCTGATGGTACATTCGCGGTGCTTAACGGAAATCAGATAGGTGCGCTCCTTTGTGATTTTATTTTAAGAAGCAAAAAGGCAGACGGCACACTTCCCAAAGAGGGTGTGGTTATTAAAACAATCGTTACTACCGAGATGGTTCGTGCAATAACCGACAGTTTCGGTATGGAAACGATGGATGTTCTTACCGGCTTCAAATTTATCGGCGAAAAGATTAAAGAATTTGAGGCAGAGGGTAAGTTTGACAAGTACCTCTTCGGCTTTGAAGAAAGCTATGGCTACTTAAAGGGAAGCTATGCGCGTGACAAGGATGCTGTTGTTGCATCAATGCTTGTTGCCGAGCTTGCTGCTGACCTCAAATCACAGGGCAAGACGCTCTACGATGGTCTTATCGAGCTTTACGAAAAGTACGGATACTTCCTTGAATCACTTGAAACAAAAACCCTTACAGGTATTGAGGGTGTAGAAAAAATCAAATCAATCATGAAAAAATTCAGGGAAGAGTCCCTTCCGCTTGAAATTGAAAAAATGCTTGATTACAGCGAAGGTATTGATGGCCTTCCCAAGAGTGATGTGCTTAAATATTTCCTTTCTGACGGAAGCTGGTTTGCAGTTCGTCCTTCAGGCACAGAGCCGAAGATTAAGTTCTACTTTGGCGTATGTGGAAAAACTAGGGAGGAAGCACAAACAAAAATGGATGGCTTTAAGAAGCAAGTAATGGTATTTGCTGACTGACAATAATCCGAACCTGTCTTAAACGGCGGGATTTCGGCTGAGGAGATGCACTGATGAGAAAGATATTTTCAGTATTACTTATCCTTGCTATGCTGGTGTCTTGTGTGCCGGCAGGAGCTTACTATTCATACCAAAATAATCCCGGCTTTACCGATATAGACTATACTCACTGGGGTTACCATTACGTACTGGACTGTGTGGAAAATGGAATAATGAAGGGAACGAGCGAAAATACTTTTTCCCCGGATTCTTCAATAAGCGTTGCGGAAATTCTCACAATAGCAGTAAGGCTTGCAGGACTTAAGATAAATCCCGCAGGCGAGAATTGGTATGACGGAGCAGTTGATGCAGCTCTTCAAAGCGGGATTATAAAGGAAGGTCAGTTTGACAGCTTCACAAGGGGAGCAAGCCGCGCAGAGGTTGCAGGGCTTCTCGGTGTAGTAAAACCTGAAAGTTTTTATAAAGCTAAAAATAATGTGTATGCAATTTGCGACGTTAATGAAATGACCCCTTACTGTGGGGAAATATACAAGCTTTACCGTGCCGGAATACTTACTGGCAGCGGAAGCAATGCAGCGTTTGAACCTTATAAAAATATAACCCGTGCAGAAACTGCGGCGCTTGTGACAAGACTCCTTAACGAGGATGAACGCAGAAACTTTACCATTGTGGAGGCTCCCACTGACTATACGGTAAAGACTACTGATAAAAGGCTTAACATCGGCGGAGTTTACGGCTACGGAATAGTTGAAATCGGCGGAAAGTATTTTATGATCCCCGAACTTTTCAAGACTACACACGGCGAAAACAACGGCAGAATTTTTTCTTTCAACAGAGAAGAAGGTCGTAATTACTTCCTTGATATCAAGGAAGGTTACCCCAATGATGTTGCCTATGCAATTGACTTTTCTTACGCAATGCCTTCGGGAATTGTGATGGGGACTGCGCAGCTTGCACCGGAAATACTCTATTTTAACTACAGAACAGCGTGTTATAACAGTCTTTATACGATAGACGGAAAATTCCATTTAGTAAGTCTTGAAGCAATAGGCGCGTATGAAGAGGGAAGCGATTTCGTACTGCCGGTAGAAAGATATCCTGCAGTTATCCATAAGGAAGTAGATATGGTTGGCAATGTGCTGGGCGGACTTCAGCGCGAAAATCCAAAGGATACCGCCCGTGCAATACACGACTATATAGTAAATACTATAACTTATGACCCGACAGTTACGCCATATCCGGGAATAACTCAGGCAAAACTTGATGAGGCAATGGCAGCAAGAACTTCTGCAGAGGAAACATATCGTTTTGATAATAATATAACTCTTGCTTCAAAATACGGAGTTTGTCATCACTATGCACTTCTTATCAGGGAAATGTATTTAAGAAGCGGAATTCCCTGCTTTTATGTATCAGGTGAAACCTCGGGCAGTGACGGGCTTATAGGCCACGCATGGAATAATGTGTATATAGATGGCGAGTGGCTTTTTGTTGATGCTACATGGGATGATCCCGTATCAAGTAAACCCCAGCTCAGTCATTCTTATTTCTTGGTTGGCGTGGAGGCATTAGCGAAAAACAGAATATGGGATGGTTATCCCATGCCTGAAAAATATGATCCCGAATGGGAAAAAATTGACCCCAATAATATAACAAGTGCGGATATGTACAGAAAATGCCTTGTAGCGCAGATTGCAATGGGCAAAACAGAGTTCAGCCTTCGTCCGACAAAATCGGGTGCCTATGGCGGAAATATGAGTCCGTATTTGTATTCAGAAAGTTTCTTCTGGTCAATGAGCTGTCGTTACAACAGCAAAACCGGTGCATACGATTATGTGGTAGAATAATATGAAAGTAATCGCTCATATAAAAACGCCCTTTCGCGAAAAGTTCGGAATTCCTCGTCAAAGCGGAATTGTAGAAACTACGGGGCAGATAATTTTTGAAAAAGAATACCGTGTACGCGAAGCTTTCCGCGGACTTGAGGATTATTCACATATATGGCTTTTATGGAACTTTTCCGAGCATAAAGGGAAGGAATGGTCTCCTACTGTAAGACCGCCTCTGCTTGGCGGGAATAAGCGTATGGGCGTGTTTGCAACGCGCTCACCGTTTCGTCCTAATCCGATAGGATTATCTTGTGTGAAGCTCGAGAAAATAGAATACACAAAGGAATATGGCCCTATACTCTATATAAGCGGAGCTGACCTGATGGATGGTACACCGATTTATGATATAAAGCCATACCTTGCGTATGCCGACTCGTTTCCCGATGCTTCGGGAGGATTTACCGAAAACCTGTCGGAAAGAAAAATAGAGGTAGTAGTTGAAACCGAACTTTTTGATGCTATTGCTGAAAAAACGAAAGAAGAAATTATAAACGTTCTTTCGCATAACCCGACACCGTCTTATAAAGGCGAGGGAAAAACCTATGCAATGCATTACGCAGACTACGATATTTCATTTGAAATTCGCGAAAACATTTTGTATATTGTAAACATAAAAAAACCTTGAGTTATTACTCAAGGTTTTTTGTTTTATAAATTTTCTGTAAGTACCGATAAAAACTCGGAATAAATTTTTTGCGGATCATTTTTAAATGCCGCACACATTTTTTTTGCCATCATTTCATCACCAACTGATAACGAAACTTTGAACATATCATAGTTCCCTTCAGTAATGCCAAGGGAAATAAGATACTCGATATCATTTACCTTTTCATAATCAGCTTTTACACTGAGTGCGTTTTTAAGGTCTTTGATTTTGATTTTGATTGCTTTCAAAAGCCTTTCACGAACTGTTTTTGGAATCCAGTTTCCAAAAAATTCGAGAGCTTGTGAACCCTTTTCGGTAAGAGAGTAAAATCTGTTACTGTCCTCAACATAATAAGTAACAAGTTCCTCGTCTTCAAGTTCCCCGATCTGATGCTGTAAATCAAAATAATTTACAAACGGCTCAAGTGAAAGAGTATCCACAATAAACGAATTGGGGACGGGCATTTTGAAGTTGTCAATAATAAAAAGTGCAATCAGTTTCACGTCTACTTTTTCGTCAAAACTGTAATCCAAGAAAAACCCTCCCAATTTAAACTGCTTTTAATTTATTCGTCTTCAGGAACAGGCACTGCGCCGGTCAAGAATTCTTCTTCGAGGCTGATAAGTTCGCCATCTTCGTCTATCATAAGAGACGGTGTCTCGGTTAAAGACGGGAACGCTCTTACAACAATAAAATCTACGACAGCAAGCGCAACGAAAACGATAAGTGATTCAAAGAAAAGGTTGACAAAGAAAATTGTAAAGAAATCAGAAAATGCGGTAAGTTCAACCTTAGACTTTGAGTAATGCATAATGAATGCATATATAGGATAATCAACAAGAAGCTTGTAGACTATTGCCATCAGGAAAATGTTAACAAAAGCAGAAACTACGAATCTTACCATAAAAGCTTTCAGGCAAAGATCTGTATAAAAACCGCGGAAACGTGTTCCGAACCAAGCGGTTTTGTTTCTGTATAAAATCCAACCGTGAAGAAATCCTGCAACGGCAGAACCGATAATATAACCAATAAAAACACCATCACCGGATGTGATCATCTTTACTATACAGCAGAGAATCATACTGATACAGCAAGTGATAGGTCCGTAAAAGAAGCCGAACAGAGCATTAACGATAATATCAAGGCTGGTTGTTATTTCTTTTACAGTATTGTTATTGTAGAAAGAAAAACCAATCTTTCCAGCAACCCCTAAAAGAACGTAAACTGCGATAAGAAGGAAAATTACGATTATTGTAGAAGGAGAACGCAAATGAGCTGTCGAGCTTGCAATCATGGATTTGCTGTTCCTCCAATATTCTTTTAAAGATTCTTTCGCACGCTCTCCGAAACTTAATTTTTTAAATTCCAATTCATCATCAGCGTAAAAATCGTCGTCAGAGAAATAGGTGAGAGGAGCCATATTAGGGTCGAATAATCTTTTTTTGTTATTACTCATAAAAAACTCCATTCTGCCACAAGGCTATAATCATATAAGTATATTATAAATCATTTAAAGGGTATTTTCAACATATTTTTTCATACTCCTGCTTTTTTGCAAACAGAAGATGCGGGACAATTTTCGCACTTGGGATTTCTTGCTGTGCAATATGCTCTTCCATGAAGCACAAGACGGTGGCAAAAATCGCTGTGCTTTTCGCGGGGAAGAAGATTTTCGGTGTCTTTTTCAACCTTTACAGGTTCAGTTTCACGAGTCAATCCTACTCGCTTTAGTAGTCTTTTCGCGTGTGTATCAATAACCATACCGCCCTTGCCGAAAATATCGCCTAAAACAAGGTTCGCCGTTTTTCTGCCAACCCCCGCAAGAGAAAGAAGGTCATCCATATTGTCAGGAACTTGTCCGTCAAAATCCGAAAGGATTTTTTTGGTGCAAGCAATAATATTTTTTGCCTTGTTATGATAAAAACCAATAGAGTGAATATCTCGTTCAAGTTCTTTTAAATCTGCATTTGCAAAAGAGAGCGCATCGGGATATTTTTTGAATAAATCCTCTGTCACTATATTAACTCTTGCATCGGTGCATTGCGCAGAAAGTTGTGTGGCAATAAGAAGCTCAAGCGGATTAGTATAATTAAGCGAACATATCCCCTCGGGATAAAGCTCTTCAAGTATGTCAAAAAATGCCTGTGCCCGTTCCTTTCTTCGCATAAAATCACCTCAATGATATTTTAACATAAAACACTTGTTTTTGAAAGAAAAACTTTGTATAATAGATGTAGTATTTTTTACCCATCTGAAAGGAGGAAAAGCAATGAGAAGTCCATTGGCAGACAGAATTCGTCCGCAGTCACTCGAGGATGTTGTAGGACAGAAACACATTCTTTCCGAAGGAAAAATCCTTTATAACATTATACAAAGTGGCGATATTCCCAATATGATTTTCTATGGACCGTCCGGCATCGGAAAGACGACTGTTGCCAATATTGCCGCAAAAAATGCGAATAAGCCGCTTTATAAACTCAATGCTACCAATGCCTCTGTTTCGGATATCAAGGCGATGCTTCAGGAAGCTGAATCAATGCTCGGCGCAGACGGCGTAATACTCTACCTTGACGAGATTCAGAACTTTAATAAAAAACAACAGCAGTCACTTCTTGAATGTATCGAAAACGGAAAGGTAACGCTTATTGCCTCAACAACTGAAAACCCGTATTTTTACATATACAACGCAATCCTTTCCCGTTCAACCGTGTTTGAATTTTACAGCGTTGAAACGGAAGAAATCAAACTCGCTCTTCAAAGAGCAAAGGAAAAGCTTGATTTCCCCGTAGTTTTAGAGGATGGCGCGGCAGAACATATTGCGGCAACCGCGTGCGGAGATGTCAGAAAGGCACTTAATGCATTTGAAGTTGCAGTAATGTCCACCTCGCCCGACGAGAATCAGAATATTGTAATAAATCTTGAAACAGCAGAAGCGGTAACAATGAAAAAAGCATTCCGCCACGACCGTGACGGTGACAGTCATTATGACGTTTTAAGCGCGTTTCAGAAATCCGTCCGCGGAAGTGATCCCGACGCGGCACTTCATTACCTTGCACGCCTTGTAAGTGCAGGCGATTTGCAAAGCATCTGTCGAAGAATACTTGTCATGGCGGCGGAGGATATCGGACTTGCGTACCCCAACGCGATTGTAATTACAAAATCCTGCGTGGATGCGGCACTTCAGCTCGGCTTCCCCGAAGCGCGAATCCCCCTTGCAGAAGCGGTTATAATGCTTGCAACCGCACCCAAATCAAATAGTGCAATCTGCGCGATTGATGCGGCACTTTCTGATATTGAAAGCGGTAAGATGGGCGATATCCCGATGCACCTTAAAGATGCGCATTACAGCGGAGCGAAAAAGCTCGGTCACGGAACGGATTATAAATATCCGCACGCATATCCCAATCACTATGTAAAACAGCAGTATCTTCCCGATACTCTCAAAAACAGTAAATACTATGTTTACGGCGACAGTAAGATTGAACAGCAGACAAAAGCATATTGGGATAGTATAAAAGACAAAAAATAAAAGTTGAGGAGATATTTCTCCTCAACTTTTATTTTTGGGTTTAAGATGTTTTGTAAGGGGAATGGGATAAAGTAGTGCAGAAGGCGTAAACTGAGTCCGCAGATGTATAAAGATACTTCGCGAGGCGAAGTTTGCGCCTAACAAAACGCATAAAAACAGGAATCCGCAAAAGCGGATTCCTTCAATAAATATTCAAACGCACGTTGATAAATATCTCATTAAAATAAAAATCTTTACCTTGCTTCGCGTTTTGTGGTCGGTGCTGCTTTAGCACATTCCCATTATCCTATCCTTGTACTTCATAACCATAGCGTAGCCTTTGTCATACATTTCCTGAATTTTTTCAGGCCTTTTTTCTGTTCTTTTCCACGTGGATGTATCTTCCTCGGGTGCAATCAGAATAATTTTGCCCTCTTTTTCAAGTTCCAAAAGCTCGTGATGACGGTCATTGTACATTTCGGTACGGACTTCGAACGCCTTCTTGAGATTCTTGTATTTTCTGTATAAAAATCCGCTTATGCCGAGACCTGCTTCCTTTTCCTTTATGTAGCTGCGCTCTCTTGTAAGGATTACAAGAGTTTTGTCGCAATCTTCATCAAGTGCTTTGCGGAAGGGAATAGGTTCGGTGATTCCGCCGTCCATATAAAGGTTTCCGCCAATTTCAACGGGTTGGAACATTATCGGAAGAGCACAACTTGCCACGACAACTTTCCATTCCTTGTCGTCGCTTTCAACTTCGTGATATTCGCATTTGCCGGTTTTGATGTTGGTAAGCGCCGCCACAACCTTACAACCTGAATTATCAAAACTTTCCTTGTCAAAGGGAACCAGCTTATTCGGAATTTCACCGAATATAAATTCAACATTATAAAAGCTACGCTTTTTGGGATTAAGAAGATGCTTCATTCCCATATATCTTTTATCGTTTAAGTAGCGAAGACCGATTTCAAGTCCGCGTCCGCGCTGATTTGACGCAAACGAAACACCGTTTGCAATACCTGCAGACGTGCCGACGAGTAAATCTGCCTTAAAACCAATATCAATCAAGGCATCAAGTGCACCAACGGTAAAGTAACCGCGACTTGCACCGCCCTCTAAAACAAGACCTGTTTTCATAATAATTTTCCTCTTTATATTTTCGTCAAATCTTTTCTGATTTGCTCTGTCAGTTCTTCTATACTGTCAAACTTTTTTTCGCTACGAATAAAATCCAGAAATTCTATCTTGATTTCTTTTCCGTATAAATCTCCGCAAAAGTCGGGGATATATGTTTCTGCGCGGAGAGATTTATCACAAACTGTGGGGTTTGTTCCAACATTTGTGATAGCCTTAAAAATTTTATCGTCTACGGTGACACTCGTCTTATAAACGCCGTTTTTAAGCTTTGCCGTCTTATCATCAACGTAAACGTTTGCGGTGGGAAAACCAAGCTTTCTGCCAAGTTTTTTACCCTCTTCAACAATTCCTTTTATAAAGAAATTTCTGCCCAGAAGAGTATTTGCAAGAGCTATATTTCCGTCAGCAAGCAGGTTTCGTATTCGACTTGAAGAGATGCTTTCGTCATCATACATCTCGCAAGGAGAAACAAAAACTTCAAATCCGTGTCGCTTGCCTTCTTTTAAAAGCAGGTCGGTATTACCGCGTGCGTTTCTGCCGAAACGGTAATTATATCCGCATACTGCATATTTTATATTGTATTTGCCGACAAGGATTTTTTCAATAAATTCTTCCGCCTCCATAGAAAGAAGCTCTTTATCTGTCGGCAAAAATTCCGCGCTCGCACCAAGCTCGGCTATAATTTGTGCCTTTTCCTCTTTGCTTGTTAAATAGTGTATGTGTTCTCCTGAAAGTAATTCCATCGGAGAACGATCAAAAGAGAGCGCAATAGGGGAAAGGTTATTCAGTTTTGCATAGCTTATTGCACTGCTTATTATTTTCTGATGCGCCAAGTGAACGCCGTCAAAAAAACCAAGTGCTATTGCGCTGCCTTTTTCAATCATTTATAAAACCCCTTTATGAGTTTAAGACATTCACGACTTTCATCTTCTTCAGACACTTCAAAACGTGCAAGAGCGATAAATTCGCCGTTATCGTCATAAAGGCGATAGGATTTACCAAGCTCTCTTCCGCGATAGAATATGGAAACACCATTTTTAACGCGATCAGCGCGTTTTTTGTCAAGATAGATTGCGTCATAATTTTTAAAAAATGAATCAAGCGGGAGAAGTGCCTTGTGTGCTTCTCCTTTTTCCGCAAGAGCATTGAGCTCTTCGGGAGTAATTGAGTTTTCAATCGTAAAATCGCCTGATGAAGTTCTTTCAAGCTCACTTATACAAGCACCGCATCCGAGCGCATCACCGATATCACTTGCAAGTGTGCGGATGTATGTGCCCTTACTGCAATGAACGTCGATAGTGATATAGGGAAGTGTAATTTCAAGAATTTCTATTGAAAATACGGTTATATCACGTGCTTCACGCTCAATGTCAATCCCCTGACGCGCAAGGGTGTAAAGACGTTGCCCGTTTACCTGAATTGCGCTGTACATCGGGGGAATCTGTGAAATATCGCCGACAAACTTTGCTACGGCATTTTTAATTTCATCCTCGGTAACATTGACCTCGTTTTCTTCAAGAACAGTGCCCGCCATATCAAGGGTATCCGTTCTTGTCCCGAGCAGAACTTTTGCGCGGTATCTCTTATCCTCGGCGGTCAAAAATTCAGCCGCTCTTGTAGAAGTTCCCACAAGGATGGGGAGAACTCCGCTTGCGTCGGGGTCAAGAGTTCCTGTATGACCGACTTTTTTCATATTCAGGGCACGACGAACAATACCCACGCATCTGTGCGAGGATATACCAATCGGCTTATTGAAAATTATAATTCCGCTGTATTCTTTCATAATTTCTCCAGTTCTTCAACGAGTGCCTTTTCAGCATCATCAATCGAAGAGTTTTTGAATGTGCAACCTGCCGCTTTTTTGTGGCCGCCGCCACCGAACATCCTTGCAACAGGTTCAATGTTATAATCTCCAAGACTGCGCAGACTTACGCGGATATCTCCCTCTGGAAGTTCCTTTAAAAATGCGCTTATCATAACACCGTCTATACTTCTGGGAATTTGCGCAAGTGCCTCGGTATCATTACGTGTAGCACCATGTTTTTCCATAATTTCGTTTGTTATCTTTGCAGTTGCAATTTTTCCGTCCTTGTATAACTTGATTGAGTTAATAAGCTCTGCCTGAAGACGAAGCTGTGTGATGGAATTTCTTTCGTAAAGCATACTGCAAAGGTATGTCGTGTTAATTCCTGTTTCGTACAAATCAATCAGTATTTCGTAAGTTCTGCGATTTACAGACGCATACTGAAATGAACCTGTATCGGCTGACATTGCACAGTAAAGATACTCGGCAATTTCTTTTGTTATTTCAAAACCGCCTTCTGTAAGAAGCTCATACACAAGCTCACCCGTAGAACTGCGGGAAGGCTCGATATGACTTATCTTTGCAAATTCCCCGTTAGGATGATGGTGGTCAACGCAAACTGTATTGTCCTTTTCTGCAAAAAACTTACCCCAACTGCCGATTCTGTCGCTGTTACCTACGTCGAGGGCACAGTAACAATCATAATCGGGAGCCGTTGCATCTTCGCTGAAAGTGATAACATCTGTTTCAAGAAAAGAAAGATGCCTTGAAAGCTCCTTCTCCGTGAAAAGGTCTGCCTTGATACCACTTGTGCGGAGTGCATTGCGAAGTGCAAATCCGCTACCTATACAATCCCAGTCAGGATTTTCGTGAACGAAAATAGCAACACTTTTACTGTTTTTTAATTGAGCGATTACTTCTTTCATATTTGTCACTTACTTTCAGTTTTTACTTATATCGTTAAGAAGCTTGTTGATGTGTGCGCCATACTCAATTGAAGTATCAAGCTCAAAAGTGAATTCAGGCACGCAACGAAGTTTGATTCGTCCGCCTATTTCACGGCGAACATATCCTGCCGCCTGAGAAAGTGCCTTTATAGCAGCCTTCTTTTCTTCGTCAGTTCCCATAACGCTGATATATGCCTTCGCATAGCTTAAATCGTTTGTGACATTTACATTCACAACACTTGTCATCATGGGAATACGGGGGTCTTTAAGGTCACGAATGACACTTGAAAGCTCCTTTTTTATTTCCTCTGAAATTCTGTCAGTTCTTTTAAAAGACATGATAATTCCCTTCTTTCATAATATATTGTCCTCAAAAGACAAGGGGATTATTAAGGGGATTTTCCCCTTAACCAAAAGTGGATAATCCGAACTCTGATTTTCAGAGGCGGATTTCCGCTTTCGATGTGTTAAAATACTCGGTAATCCGTCAGGATTACCTGCGTTTTTGCCTTCCGCAATCAAAAATCCGCTCTCTGAAAATTCCATTGACCTTAAACGGATGAAATTTTGAGTAGATTTTGGTGCGAAAGAGGAAGCAAGGCTTTGCGCCTTGCAAGGATGACAAGCCGAAAGATACCGAAATTCCACCGTTTAAGGCAGGTTCGGACTATTCGCTTTTGGTTAATACAAAAATCGCCTAATACGAGGGCGTGTACCTCGCATTAGGCTCCTTGCAAGGGCTGGTGCGGTGAGCACCGCGCGAGCGTAAGCCCTTCTCTCGAATGAGAATGTTTCCAAAAGGAAATTTCTCATTCGACTTATCTCTTTACTTCTTCCATAATGTAGCATTCTACTACGTCGCCTTCTTTGATGTCGTTGAAACGTACGAAGCCCATACCACATTCGTAGCCGCTTGCAACTTCCTTAACGTCGTCCTTGAAACGCTTAAGTGAATCAAGTTCGCCTTCGTGGATAACGATACCGTCACGAACGATTCTTACGCTGCAGTTACGCTGAATCTTACCGTCTGTAACGTAACAACCACCGATTGTACCTACACCGCTAACCTTAAATGTCTGACGGATTTCCGCATGACCAATAACCGCTTCGCGGAATGTAGGAGCAAGCATACCCTTCATAGCAGCTTCGATTTCTTCGATAGCTTCGTAAATTACGCGGTACATACGCATATCAACCTTGTTGAGTTCAGCAGCATTTCTACCACCAACGTCGGGACGAACGTTGAAACCTACGATAATTGCATTTGATGCAGATGCAAGTGTAACGTCACTTTCAGTAATAGCACCAACTGCACCGTGGATAACGCGAACGCGTACTTCTTCGTTTGAAATTTTTTCAAGACTCTGTCTTACGGCTTCAACACTACCCTGAACGTCTGCCTTAACGATGATGTTAAGATCCTTAACGTCACCCTGTTGAATCTGGCTGAAGAGGTCTTCAAGGTTAACGCGCTGTCTAGCCTTGTTAGCCTCGTCTTTAATCTTCTGCTTTCTTGCTTCAACAACATTACGAGCGGCACGCTCATCTTCTACTACGAAGAAGGGATCGCCACCGTCGGGAGTTTCACTGAGACCTACAATCTCAACAGGTGTTGAGGGAAGTGCCTCTTTAATCTTCTTACCATGGTCATCAACCATTGCTCTTACACGACCAACAGCTGTACCTGTTACGATGATGTCGCCCTGACGAAGAGTACCGTTCTGTACAAGAACGGTTGCAACAGGACCGCGACCCTTGTCAAGTTTAGCTTCGATAACTGTACCTCTTGCATGGCGGTTGGGGTTAGCCTTAAGTTCCTTAACTTCTGCAGTAAGGAGTACCATTTCAAGAAGTGAATCTATATTCATACGCTGTTTAGCACTAACTTCAACACAGATTACATCGCCACCCCATTCTTCGGGAACAAGGCCGTGCTCTGTAAGTTCCTGCTTAACTCTGTCAGGATTAGCGCCGTCTTTATCAATCTTGTTGATTGCAACGATAATGCTTACTTCAGCAGCTTTTGCGTGGTTGATAGCTTCGATTGTCTGAGGCATGATACCATCGTCTGCCGCAACAACGAGGATTGCAATATCTGTTACAAGAGCACCACGTGCACGCATTGCAGTGAACGCTTCGTGACCGGGAGTATCCAAGAACGCAATCTGATTGCCGTTTACATTTACCATGTAAGCACCGATATGCTGTGTGATACCGCCTGCTTCGCTTGCAGTAACGTTTGTAGAGCGGATTGCGTCAAGAAGACTTGTCTTACCATGGTCAACGTGACCCATTACGCAGACAACGGGAGGACGGGGAAGAAGGTCTTTTTCTTCATCGGGAATTTCGAAATCGCTGAGGAGCTTATCTTCCTCAGTAACGATGATTTCTCTTTCAACTTCCGCACCCATATCTTCAGCAACGAGAGCCGCTACATCGTATTCAATATCCTGTGTGATAGCCGCCATAATACCAAGCTGCATAAGGCGTTTGATAATTTCAGTAGCACCAACCTTAAGCTTCTGTGCAAGGTCACCGACAGTAATTGTGTCGGGAATAACAACATGAAGGGGTTCTTTCTTTTCTTCCTTCTTGGGTTTGGGCATTTCAGGCTGCTTGGGCTGATTTTTCTTCTGGGGCTGCTGCTTGTTTTTGTTTTTCTTAAGACGCTGTTTGTTAGTTTCAGTGTCCTTTATTTCGGGAGCAAGCTCTTCTGCCTTTTCCTTTGCAAGCTGCATATCAAGGTCAACTGCGTTTGAACGTGTGTCAACGTAACGTACAGTTTTCTGTGTAGGAATATCCTCGCTGATAGTTTCTTCAACGGGAATTTCAGTAACCTTGGGAGCTTTTTCTGCTTCAGCTTCTTTTTCAGCCTGAACCTTCTGCATCTGTGATTCAACATATTCTTCGATGCTTGTGCCGTCATCGAATTTCTGTGTGTAATATTCCATTACAAGACTCATTTCCTCTACATCAAGAGAAGCAGCAGTGCTTTTTGTAATACCTGCTACGTCTGCAAGCATTTTAACGATTTCCTTGCCGGGAATGTTTATATCTTTTGCTATTGCGCTGATTTTCTGTTTTGCAATCATTTATTGGCACCTCCGTATAATTTAGTGTGTTTCGGGCTTTACTGATGCTAACTTAGTTAAGATAGCTTTGGCGAATCCTTCGTCACAAACTGCAACTACGGGAACATCTTTTTTGCCGAGAGCACGGCTGAGTGACGCTTTGTCGGAATAAAACACCAAATCAGTATCGTAACTGTGGCATTTTCCTTCTATTTTGCGACGGTTGCTCGCACCAATATCTTCCGATGCGATGACAAGACATGCTCTGCCTTCGTCGAGAGCTTTTTCCGTCAAAAATACGCCGAAGGCAACTTTGCCTGCGCGTACTGCCAATCCTATCATTCCAAGTACTTTATCGTTCATTAAATCAATTCCTTTTTAATGGCTTCTTTTACATCTTGCCCGAGCGTGCAGCGAAAGGCACGTTCAAACGAACGCTGTTTCTCAAATTTTTCACAGCAATCGCCAGCTTTGCATATGTATGCACCGCGACCCTGAGCTTTACCCATCGGGTCAACAGAAAAACCGTTATCGTTTTTTACTACTCGTAAAAGCTCGGCTTTTTCCTTCATTTGTCTGCATACAACGCACATTCGAAGGGGAGTAGACATTATCCTTCAATCTCCTCTGCGTTTTTATCGCTCTTAATATCAATCTTCCAACCTGTAAGTCTTGCCGCAAGGCGAGCGTCCTGACCTTCCTTACCGATAGCAAGAGAAAGCTGGAATTCGGGAACAGTTACAAGTGCTGATTTGTTCTTTTCGTCGATTTCAACACTTACAACCTTTGCGGGGTTAAGAGCTGCACTGATGTATTCTGCGGGATCTTCGCTGTACTGTATAACATCAATCTTTTCGTCGTTAAGCTCCTGTACGATGCCTGCTACACGGATACCTCTCTGACCAACGCATGCACCAACAGGGTCAACATTGGGGTTTTCAGAATATACGGCAAGCTTGCTACGGCTACCTGCTTCACGAGCGATGCTCTTTATTTCAACAGTTCCGTCAGCAATTTCGGGAACTTCCTGTTCAAAAAGCTTCTTAACAAGACCGGGATGTGTTCTTGATACGTTAAGGTTTACACTCTTTGTAGTCTTTTTAACTTCAAATACATATACCTTAAGTCTCTTACCGGGAGTGTAATCTTCACCGGGAATCTGTTCTGAAGGAGCAAGGAGAGCTTCTGCTGTACCGAGGTCAATCATAATACCTCTGCGGTCAAGCTTTTCAACCTTACCACTCATAACATCGTTTTCTTTATCACTGTATTCGTCATACATATTTCCGCGTTCTGCTTCACGGATTTTCTGAACAACCATCTGCTTTGCAGTCTGTGCTGCAATTCTGCCGAACTTTGCAGGAGAAGCTTCAAAATCAACAACATCGCCGATTTTATAGCGCTTGTTAACTGAGTGTGCTTCTTCAAGTGTGATTTCGATGCAGGGGTCTTCAACTTCTTCAACTACTGTCTTTGAACAGTAAACACGCATATCGCCTGTTTCACGGTTAACCTCTGCGAAACAGTTGTAACCGCTGCCGAAGTTCTTTTTGTAAGCAGTAACAAGAGCTGCTTCAAGAGCTTCAAACATAACTTCTTTTTTGATGCGCTTTTCCTGTTCAAGTGCTTCAAGTGCGAGTATAAGTTCTTTGTTCATTTTTTCTTAAACACTCCTATCAAAATGTAAATGCAAGACGAACTGAAGCCGCCTTACCTTTTTCAATTATAATCTCTTTGTCATTAACAACAACTGTTATTGCGCCGTCTTCATACTTTGTAAGTTTTCCTGAAATTTCTTTCATTCCGTCGATTGGGGCAAACAGTTTGATGTCAATATCCTCTCCCATAACTTTCTCAAAATGCCAGTCACGAGTAAGTGCTCGGTCAATGCCGGGGGAGGATACCTCGAAGATGTATGCTTCCTTAATGAAAGTCAAATCATCGAGCATGGGACTGATTTCACGGCTTACATTTTCGCAGTCCTCAATGGTTACGCCGCCGTCTTTGTCAATATAAAGGCGCAAATAGTATTCGCTGCCTTCTTTTTTGTACTCGGTGTTGTAAACGTATACACCGTGTCTTTCGCAGACATCCGCGGCAATTTTTTCAAGTGCTTCGTCAATCTTAGCCAAGCTATCAACCCTTTCATATAATGCAAAAGAGCGGGTTTTGCAACCCACTCCTTTGTTTCGTCAAGCGTATTATATCATTATATATTGCATAATGCAAGTATTTTTTTGAAAATATTAGAAATCAGTCTACCTTTATATAGTATGTCTTTTCCGCTACTTTATATCCGGCAGCGTTATAAGCTGTAGCCTTAAGCGGAACGGTAGTTCCGGAATAGTACGCAAAATCAATATTCACACTATAAGGAATACCATACGATGTAGCAATATCAGTACCGTAAATACTGTATATTACGTGGCTTGTATCGTTCGCAGGTGTTTTGATGAACGAAGAAATTTCAACAACCTTCGGCTCTACCGATACGTTTGTTCCAAGTTCATAATACTGCGGAAGATTTGCATATTCATCGGGAGTAGCAAGATACTGCTCGCTTCGTGTTCCACGCTTGAAAGCGTCAAGATACTGCGCATTGTTTGAAAGCGAGAATCTGTAACAACCATTGTTCGAGTTCTTATCCTGATCGAAAATGAATACGGCTTTTACCTGCGGGTACTTAATCGGAAGGTATGTGTAAAAATCGTAAAGCTGTGTTGAAGCAAACGGGGTAATATCCTTCCAAGTGGTATAGTCAATGTATGAAGCACCACCCTCGGATATGATAATAGGCTTTTTATGTCCGTAAAGACTTACGATAGTATCAAGCTGCTCGCTCCAACGGTTTCTGTCAACACCTTTGCCGAGAGGATCGGTTTCAGGCTGATGATTCATATATGATGAAATTCCTACGTAGTCAACATATGCATCACCGGGATAGTAAAGGTGCATATTGTTTGCCGGATAGAAGTTAGGCGACCACACAACGGGGACAGAAGGAGCATAGGTGTGGAAAATATCTGCAACAATTCTGAATTTTTCGATATAAAGATTATAATCAGTTGTGTACCATGGACAAGAATTGTCGTTCATTTCGCACGCGAAACGTAAAAAGAATTTTGCTTCGCTTTGCTCCATATCCTGCGCAAGCTTTATGTAAGTCGGATCGTTTGGCTGAATCTGGAAGAAATTCACAGGTTCAACTGCAAGTTGAATAATCTTATTTTTCTGAATGGCGATATTTATATGGCTCTGATAATTTGAAAGGGGAGTGGTGCTCGGCATATAAAGAAGATATGCCGACATATCACGATCTACAAGTTTGGGGAATTCGTTCATATAGAACTTGTCCATCGACCAGGGATTGTGAACGGCGCTGTCTCCTTCTGCATAAGCTCCGATATAAAGACCGTTTGCAGGTTCGTACATCTCGCCGAAATCTTTTCTTGTCTTGTAATTGTCATTGTATGTCTTTGCATACATCTGAACAGACGAATTTATAAGAGTTCCACGTCTTGTAGCATCAATTGTTTCCTGCTCTTTGCCTGCAAGAGTCCAATAATAAGCCTCGCGCTTGAAACAAGCGGCAGCTTCTTCGTTTTTGCCAAGAGCACTGTAACATTCACCAAGGTGTTTGTAAAGCATAGCATCGCTGTTAGAGTCATGCTTTGCAAGGAAATCGGGAGCAAGTTCTATGAACTGATCAATGGCACTCTGATATTTTCCGTTTTTCTTTGTTGCAAGTGCAGCTTCCCACTTTTTCCACACATTTGATACGTGCTTACCGCTGTTTTCAATTGAATAAACAAGATTTCCTGCAGCGCTTGTTGAAATTAAAACATTGCCATCCCAAGATACTGTTGCATCAAAAGCTTCGGCAACAGCTCTTATGGGGAGATATGTACGGGAATCTTTTATCTGCGCAGCGGCATCGTTTTGGATTTTTGTTCCGTTTCTGTAAATGCACGCCTCGTCAATATAGCACACAACTGTTGTCGGGCCTTTTTTTACGATGGCACATCTTTGCTCGCTGTCCCACGTAACTTCTGCGCCGAGCGCCTCCATAGAGGCACGAAGAGGTACGAGTGTACGTCCGTTTTCAATAAAAGGAGCACCCGAAGAAGCGTCGAAATTAACTTTTACGCCATCTACTACAACATCAATAGCGTAAGCAGATACTGAAAATGCGAGAAGAATCAGAACAAACGAAAAAATTGCTAAAAACTTTTTCATAAATACCCTCACTTTCTTAAAAATGGCTTTTCCAAAATTCTTTTAAGTGCTATAAAGAAGCCTTCGCCACCTGTATGAAGCGGTTTTGTCAGAATTGCAAAACAACCTGCTCTTCTTGCGCCCCATACGTCTGTGAAAATCTGATCACCGATAGCGGCAATTTCATTTGCGGGAAGACTCATTTCCTTTGAAGCAAGGTTATACCCGAGTGCGCGTGGCTTTAATGCCTTGTGCACAAAATACTCAACCTCAATCTTTTCGGCAAAGTTTTTTACTCTGTCGTATTCGTTGTTTGAAACGACACAAAGCTTAAACCCCTCGGACTCAAAAAGCCTTAAATGTGCAAGAACTTTATCGTCGGGGATGGGAACGTTATGACCGATAAGAGTGTTGTCAATATCAAGGATAATTCCGCGAATACCTCTCTCTTTGAGATATTCAGGAGAAACATCCGTTATTTTGTCAAAATACGCATCTGCGTAAAAATTCTTAAACATTGTATTTCCTCCAATAGAAAAGATATTGTTGCGCAAAACCGCTGTAAAGACCAAATTCGTCTTCTCCTGATTTTTTTGCGTCAAGGGAATTGAATTCTTCCGCCATAACGCGTTTTATCCACACGTCAGAAGGAAAGAGGTCGTATTTGCCAAGTGAAAAAAGCAGTACACAATCGCAAACCTTGTCGCCAACGCCGTAAAGGGATAAAAGCTTTTCGCGCGCTGCCTGAGTATCGGAATGTTCCAGTTCCGAAGCAACAATTTCGCCCTTTAAAACCGCATTTGCAGCTTTTAAGATGTACGGAGCACGATACCCGACACCAATTGCACGCAAATCGTCTTCGGAGACAGTGGCTAATTTTTCGGGAGTGGGGAAGGCGTAGTATTTTCTGCCTTCAAACTCTATCTCGCTTCCATAAAGTTCACACAGCTTGTTGACACAGCTTTTTATCTTCGGAATTGAACTGCGCTGTGATATTATAAATGAAACAAGTGTTTCGAAAAATTCCTGACGAAGTATTCTTATTCCGTACCCGAATTGTATTGATTTGTTCATTGTTTCGTTTATGTTTATTGCTTTTTTTATAGCAGAGTAGTCGCGTTTTATATCAAGGTACTTTTCCCAGAAAGATTCATAATCTTCTTTGGTTATTCCCTCGATAAAAGTGTCGTCTCCGTCTGATTTTATCCTGACAACCTGTCCGTTTGCAATTCCTATGAAACTTCCGTCAGACTCTTTTTCCCAACGGAAGCATTGCCCGCAAAGGAAAGTGTGTTCGGGGACAAAATCTTTAATTTTAATTTTCATATTATTCCGTCCTTCGTTTTCGGATAGGCATTTTAATTTCTTTTATAACTTCAGAGATGAAATTTTCAAAAGAATCCGAGGCTGATTTTAAGAAAGCAAGAGAAATCGCTCTCCTGAACCAGTCTGCCGCGCTTTTCATCTCAAATTCATTTTCAAAAACTGCCGCTAACGATAAAAGTGAAGAAAGGTGGTGAAGATTGCCTGTTTCTTCGTTCGGAAGAATCTGCCTGCGATACACCCTGCGTTTTTCACCATAACTTACTATATATCCCGAAGGCGTTTCGGGCATCGGGTTAAGGTGCATTGAAATAAAAGATGCGTAATCTTTCATTGTCAGCACGACATCAAACTCGGGAACTGTCTTAAGACATAGCAAAATCATTTCGTCAAGAGAAATAAATTCTGATTTAATATGCTTTTCCTTGCTCAAAACAGTTTCTGCCTCGCAAAGGAACGCGTGGTCAAGCGCATTTGAACCATTCAGGCATATTGACAAAGAACGTTTTCTTTTCTTTGCAGTTTCAATAGCAATCGAGGTTGCTTTTTTAACGTCCTCTTTTTTGAATGTATTTGTGTAGGAAACAGTGCTTTCACTAATATCTGCAACGCAACTTTGCTCGGCGTAGCAAATTGCACGACCTGAAACAAAGTGTGCCGAAGCCTGAATTCCAAGCGCGGATTCAAGCAGATTCATAGATGCGGGAATACTTTGAGCGTCGCTTTCGATAAAAATTGCTCCGCGACGAGAAACCTCGTTTTGTATCAGTTCGCACATCCTGTCGCGACAAGGAAGCGAAGTATCAATCTGCAGATACGAAAATAAAGGACTTTTCCTGAATTTTCGTAAAAGTGCGCGCATAACACGTTCATATTGTAATAAATCTTCCTTGTTTTTCTGTGTGTGGTACAGAAAAACCATTCTTTTAATCACACACTATCTCTCCATCTTTTGTAGTAACTTTTACAGTGTCCTTATAAGAACCGCTGATTATAATGTTTGCTAGTTTATCCTCAATCTTGCGACCGATAAGTCGGCGGAGAGGTCTTGCACCAAGATGCTCGACGAGAGCATCAGTAACTATCATTTCACGTGCATCATCTGAAACATCGAGCGTAATACCTTTGCTTTCAAGCATTTCGGAAAGTTCTCCAAGCATAATATCAAGGATTTTCTCCATTTCTTCTTTTGAAAGCTCGTCAAATACAACAATTTCATCAACACGATTTAGAAATTCAGGTCTGAATATGCTCTTGAGCGCGCGATGAACCTTGTCTTTGTTTTGCTTGGAAACGCTTTCGGCAAAACCGATTCCGCTACCTTTCCAGTCACTTCCGGCGTTGCTTGTCATAACAATAACGGTATTTTCAAAACTTACGACTTTGCCGTGGCTATCGGTAACTCTGCCATCGTCAAGTATCTGAAGCATTATATTAAGAACGTCGGGATGCGCCTTTTCAATTTCATCAAATAAAATTACGCAATACGGCTTTCTTCTGACTTTTTCGGTAAGCTGTCCCGCATCATCATAACCGACATATCCGGGAGGCGAACCAATAAGTTTTGAAACGGAATGCTTTTCCATAAATTCCGTCATATCAACTCGGATAAGTGCATCTTCGCTGTCAAAAAGCTCTATTGCAAGCTGTTTTACAAGTTCAGTTTTACCTACACCTGTCGGGCCAACAAAGATGAAACTTGCAGGACGAAGCTTTTTTGAAAGTGCAGCACGATTCCTGCGGATAGCACGGCTTACAGCGCTCACGGCTTCTGTCTGACCGATAATCCTCTTATGAAGTCTGTCTTCAAGACCTAAAAGACGCTCTGTTTCAGCCTGAGTAATTCTCTGTACGGGGATTTTTGTCCAGGACTCTACTACATAAGCAATATCCTCGGGGGTAAGGCTTACGTCAGCAAGCTGGGATTTAAGATTTTCAAGCTCCTCGCCGAGCGCACATTCCTGCGACTTTAATGTTGCGAGTTTTTCGTAATCTTTTTCTTCGCTTTCTTCTTTTGGTGCGTTGGCTTCTTCAAGCTGTGCCTCGACTTCACCGAGGTTTTTCTGTACGCGGGCAATCTGCACCAAAATAGCGTTTTTAAGATTTGCGCGACTGCCTGCTTCGTCGATAAGGTCAATTGCCTTATCGGGAAGGAAGCGGTCGGTAATATATCTGCGTGATAAATTCACGGCAGTATTTATAACCTCGTCTGAAATTTTAACCTTGTGGTAATCTTCATAATATTTTTTTATGCCGCGAAGAACCTCGACGGTTTCTTCGGGCGATGGCTCCTCTACAAGAACGGTCTGAAAACGTCTTTCAAGTGCCGTATCTTTTTCGATGAATTTTCTGTACTCCGAAAGTGTAGTTGCACCGATTACCTGAATTTCCCCACGTGCAAGAGCAGGTTTTAATATGTTTGCGGCACTCATCGCACCTTCAGCATCTCCTGCGCCGACAATGTTGTGAAGCTCGTCGATAACTAAAATAATATTGCCGAGTTTTTTTGTTTCTTCTATTATTCCTTTAAGACGCGCTTCAAACTGACCGCGGTACTGTGTTCCTGCCACGATAGCGGTAAAATCAAGAAGGTAAACCTCTTTGTCCAAAAGCTTTTCGGGAACATTACCCGACACTATTCTTTCTGCAAATCCTTCTGCAATAGCGGTCTTACCAACACCGGGTTCGCCAAGGAGTGCAGGGTTGTTCTTTGTGCGGCGGTTTAATATCTGAACGAGTCTTTCAATCTCGCGCTCGCGTCCTACAACCATATCAACCTCGCCGTTTTTTGCTTTTGCGGTAAGGTTTACGCCGTATGTGTCAAGTAACTTTTTCTTCTTGTCAGGTTTTTTGTCTTTTTTACCGGATTTTTTATCTTCAGCTTCGCCCTGTGCTTTCGGTGCGCCTCCGCCGAAAATGTTTGAAAGGAAACTTGCAAAGGGATTGCCCTCGCCACCGTCTTCCATATCCATTTCTTCAAACATACCCATCATCTGCGATTCAAGGTTTTCCATATCGCCCATATCAAGACCGCCTGCCATTTGTTGCATGGTGTTTATGCCAAGCTCTCTTGCACACGGCATACAAAGACCTTCGTTAATGGATTTTCCGCCTTCCATACGGGTTACAAATATAACAGCAACGTTTTTGTTGCATCGTGAACATAACATAACTATCAATTTCCTTTCATAAGGGTTAAAAATCATTATATCATAAACAACGATTAAGTGCAAATAAAATATCGAAAGTTTACAATATGTGCACAAATACAAAATGTAGTGCTTTTTGTGCAAAAAAATGAACGGAAAAGCACATTTTTTTGTGTTTTTGTATTGCAATTTAATAATTCATATGTTATTATATAATCAAGTATAGGAAGGAGGACGATAGAAATGAAAAATAAATTTCTGTCCGTTATTATTGCACTTAGCTTAGCACTCTCTTGCATGGTGCCTATGGCACTGGCGGAGAAAGCATTCCCCGACGTTCTTTCACCCGATCACGATTGGGCTGCAGAACAGATTAGTGAAATGACTGAACTTGGTATTATCCAGGGTTATACAGACGGTACATTCAAACCTGATAAGGCGATCACCAAGATTGAGGCACTTATCCTTTTCTCTCGAGTTGCCGGTTTTTCTAACGAAGAATATGGCGAAATCGTAGATTTTGCATATGACAAATATCAGTACACTTTGGAAGAACTTGACCTTGGCGCATACGATTCTTTCAAAAAGGAACTTTCATTCCTTCTTTATAAAGGAATCATTGCAGAAGATGAAATAGTATCTTACCTTGAAGATGATCAGTATGCTGACGAGTTCCCCAGAAGTGATGCTGCAATTCTTCTTGCAAACCTTATGGATGCTGAAATCGAAAAAACAAATGCTGAAGATCTTGAATTCGAAGATAAGGAAGATATCAGCGACAGCGATGCAGGTTATATAGCATATGTTGTGAAGAACGGTTTCATGAACGGTGTCCAGAAGGATGACGGCACAATCGTTTTCGACGCAGATGCACCTCTTTCAAGAGCTCAGGTTTGTGTTCTTCTTCACAGAATTATGACAAAGCTTGAAGTCAGCGTTGAAGCAGGCGTTGTTTTTGACGTTGTTAAGGAAGGTAGAGCAATCTACTTTGAAAATTCCAAGGGTAACGACAAGAACTACATCGTTCCGGAAGATGCAAAGATTGTTATAGACGGTAAAGAAGGCGTTGCAGAAGATATCCTTGAAGAAAGCAAGATTGTTGTTGTAAGACACGGCAAGGATATTTACTCAATTGATGTAATTACTCCTATCACAAACAAAGTGACAGAAGGTACTGTTGAAGCAATTGTTACAAAAGACAACTATGTAAGAATTACCATTAAGGAAGAAAAGACCGGCGAAAGCATTTCTTTCTATGGAAATAACGAAATCAAGGTTACAACAGATGGTGTTGCAGATGCAATGAAGTCTGTAAAGGTTGGCGACTACATCGTAGTAAACCTCCTTGGTGATGATATTGTTTCAATTGACCGCCTTACAGCGGAAGCAACAGTTCAGGGTACAGTTAAGGCAATAATCCTTGATGAACCCGTATCTCTTTCCGTTACTACTGTTGAAGAAGTTTCAGAAGAAGAAACTGTTTCTAAATATCCCGTTTCAGAAGATGTAACAGTTCGTCGCGATTCTCAGAAGGCATCACTTAGTGATGTTCTTCCCGGCGATAAGGTTGTTCTTACTGTAAAACGCGGTACAATCACAAAGATTGTTGCTACAAGCGTTAAGGGTAGTGCAACAGGTTCAATAACAGCAATTAAAATCGCTTCTCAGTCAACAATTACAATTTCAGAAGGTGGCACAGAAACAGAATATGCAGTTGCAATGGATGCTGAATATGTTGTTGCAGGAAACAAGGCTACAATCTATGACCTTCGTCTTGGTAATGTAGTTACACTTACTCTTTCAGGCTCAACAGTAAAGAAACTTGAACAGACACAGGCGTCAAGCACAACTACAAAGAGTGGTAGCGTTGAAAGCATCAGCACAGCTTACGGATACATTAACGTCATCACAGACGACGGTGTAAGCGAACAGATCTTTGTAAGCAAGATGGGAACAACATTCTCTGCAAAGATTATTGACGGCGAAACAGGTAAAGAAATCGCATTCAAGAATCTTAAGAAGGGCGATTACATCATCGCAACAGGCGCATATACAAACGGTGCATTCGTTGCAAAGACAATCGTAGTAACACCTTCTGCTCAGTAAAATATACAATATTAAGAGGTTGTCCGGAAGCGGACAACCTCTTTCTTTTTCGGCCTTAAATAATAAAAAAGAAAAAAATAAAATTTTTTGAAAAAAGATGTTGACATTCTTAAAACCCTCTGTTATAATAATCTCTGTTGTCACGAGATGACACATCCGATATGCGAGAGTGGCGGAATCGGCAGACGCGCACGTTTAAGGTGCGTGTGGGAGACCATACGGGTTCAAGTCCCGCCTCTCGCACCATAAAAAATAAAGGCATCAACGAAAGTTGGTGCCTTTATTTTTTATGCTTTGCAGAGAGAAGACGGGACTTGAACCCCAAGGGGGCAGCGAGTGTAAAAAACGATTGATAATCGTTTTTAGCGAAGCTGGTGCGCAGACGGGCACCGTGAACGAAGTGTAGCGGTCGTCAAGCAGGCAAGGCGCGAAGCGACTGTGTCCCGTCTCTCGCACCATAAAAAGAAGACATCAACCTTTAGGTTGGTGTCTTTCTTTTTGCTGTGAAAAAATACGGGGCTTGAAACATAAGAATTTTAATGTTATAATGAAAACGTATAATGCCTAAAATTGGTCCAAAACAGAAAATTAGGATAAATGCCGAATTTTACAGGAGGATTAAATATGAATGCTGCTGCGATCATACTTTGTGCAGGAAAAGGTACTAGAATGGGGGATGACTCCAAAAATAAAGTGTGCTTTGATTGTGCAGGGATTCCTACAATTAAAAGAATAATTAACAGCATGAAACAAGCAGGCGTTACAAAATTTGTAATCGTTATAGGACATAATGCTTATAGTGTGATGGATTGCCTCGATGGTGAAGAGGGAATTGTTTACGCTTACCAGAAGGAACAAAAAGGAACAGGACATGCCGCAATGTGCGGACTTAAGGCTCTGCAGAGTGTTGGGTATTCAGGCCCTGTAATTATTTCTATGGGTGATAAAATCATTTCAACTTCTGTAATACATGATTTGCTGTTAAGATCCGAAGATGCAAAATCTGTTTGGGGCGTTCAGCCTCTTGCGGCAAACTTCAACGGGGGACGTGTTGTAACTGTTGGGGATAAACCGTATGGTATAGTAGAGTTTGCTGATGCGGCACTTATGAAGCTTTCGGAAGTTTCAAAAGATTGTTATGAAGAAACTCTGAAGGAAATCCGACTGAATAGCAAAAAAGCTCAAAAAGTATTGAAACTGGCATTAATGAGTAAGCCTTCCGGAACAATTACTCTTTGTGGAAAGAAATTTACAGCAGATGATGTGCTCAATACAAAATATGCTAATGCCGGCCTTTATTGTTTTGATGTAGATGAGGCTGTTAGTGTTATTGAGAGTATAGGCTCTGACAATGCTCAGGGAGAAATATATTTAACAGATGCACTTGAAAAGTTTTCTGCAAATGATGACGCTGTAATTTATGAAATAAAATCTTCGGATGATATGCTTACCTACAGCACAAAACCAGAATTGCGTGAAATCAGCAGACGCTTTATGAGGGAGGCATCTCAGTTTGTTGATGACATCAAAAACGGAAAGCTTGATGATGAATTCAAGCTTCTTTACGGTGAAAACGTTGAAAATCAGAAACTGCGCTATATAGAGGTGCTCAAGCTTTTTGCCGAAAAGTTTGGTGACCAAAAAGTTGTGATTGCACGTTCTCCGGGCAGGGTAAATCTTGTTGGAAGACACATCGACCACAGAGGTGGCGGTATAAATGTAATGACAACTGACAAGGATGTTGTTTTTGTTGTGTCTCCGCGCGATAATGATGATATGATAAATATCACGAATACAGATCCGACATTCGCAGATAAAACTTTTTCTATACAAAAGGCCATGGGGGATAAAAAATATACAAAGTGGCTTGATTATCTTGCCGATGAAGAAGTTGCAAGAGAACTTTCGGAAAGTGGCGGATGTTGGTCAAATTATATAAAAAGTGCGCTGCTTCGAGTTCAGTTTGAAAACGAAGAACCTCTTTGCGGAATGAATATTGCAGTATCAGGAATGATACCTGTGGCGGCAGGACTTTCCTCGTCTTCAAGTATCGTTGTTGCAACTATGGAGGCAATTGTTGCGCTTAACTGTCTTAATATATCTGACAACGATTTTGTATCACTTTGCGGCGAAGGCGAATGGTTCGTCGGATCAAGAGGTGGCGCAGGTGATCATGCGGCGATGAAGTTCGGAAAAACCGGCCAGATAGTACATCTTGATTTCAAACCTTTTAAGGTTGGTAAAAGTGCAGCTTTTTCAGACAAATACTCGGTGATTGTTGCCAATAGTATGATAAAGTCAAGAAAATCTGAAGGAAGTAAAGATAAATTCAACGCTAAAGTTGCGGCATACGAATTTTCTTTTATGCTTATAAAAAGACTTTTCCCCGATTATGGATTTGTTGAATTCAGAGATATATCAAAAGTTAGACCATATAGTGACATATATAAAATTCTCAAAGCAATTCCGGAAACAATGACCCGTGGTGGCATAGAACTGCTTCTTCCCGAACATAAGGAAAGAATTAATCAGATTTTTTCAAACCATGCAGACCCGGGAATATACGATCTTCGGGGAGTATGCCTTTTCGGTATTTCCGAGTGTGCCAGAGCGGAAAAGTGTATGGAACTTTTAAGCGATTCCAAGTATGAAGAACTTGGTGAGTTAATGAAGAAAAGCCACGACGGAGACAGAGTTAACGGAGGCAGAGTTACTGATGAAATGCTTGACAGGCTTCTTGAAGAAAATGCTGATGTTTCGCTTCAATGTGGTGCATATGATTGCTCTACCGAAAAGATAGACTATCTGTGCGATGTTCTTAATGAAACAGACGGTGTTTTAGGAAGTTCTCTTGTTGGCGCAGGCCTTGGCGGATGCGTTGTGGCACTTGTTGAAAAATCCAAGGCAGAAAGCATAATTTCAGTAATTAATGAAAAGTATTACGACAAATACGGCTTTGACAGAGCGGCAAATGTTTGTTCAGCATCATGCGGTTCTAAAGTTATTTTTTAATTATTAATAAAACATATTATAAAAGCCTCTCCTGACTTTTGTCAGGAGAGGCTTTGTTTGAAATATCCAGACATAAAACCTGCTGTAAATAATCCCTATTGACAATACCTTTCCTATATGATATTATACCCTAGTATGGTGATGAACGCGTGTAAGTAGGATTTGCACCGCACTTTTAAGAGAGGAAAAGTCACTGGCTGAAAGCTTTTCCATTGTGCGCAAATTTGAATTTCAGCGCGGGAGCCCCTTGCGAAAAGCATTCTGCGTTAAGTAAGGCGTTACGCTGCGATAAAGCGATGAAAGTGCAAAGCAATCTTGCTTTGAATAAGGGTGGTACCGCGAGAACTCTCGTCCCTTTGTGGGATGGGAGTCTTTTTGTTTGTATCAGAATTTTTTACATATATAAAGGAGGTTATTCGTATGAGCAGTAAAGTAACAGAGGTTAAAGCACTGTTTGACGAAAAAATCAGCTCTGTAACTACTTCCGAACAGGTTGAGGAATTACGAGTTGAGTTCTTGGGAAAGAAAGGTCTTGTAGCCGCACTTATGAGCGAGCTTAAGAATGTTCCCAACGAAGAAAAGAAAGCATTTGGTCAGGGGGTAAATGTTCTCAAAACTGAAATCGAAAACGAGATTTCCGAAAAGAGAACAGCTATTCTTGAAGCAGAACAGCAGAAGCTCATCGACAGCGCAGAACAGTATGATGAGTCTCTTCCTTATGACATCAAGACAGGTTCATATCATCCCATCACACTTGTTCAGCGTGATCTTGAACGCATTTTCGCAAGTATGGGATTTGCAATTGAAAACTATTCGGAAATTGTTGACGACTATCATTGCTTTGAAGCACTCAACATTCCCAAGCATCATCCCGCACGTGATATGCAGGACACATACTATCTTTCAACAGAAAATCAGCTTCTTAAGACGCATACATCTGCGGCGCAGAACGCTATTATGAAGAAGTATGGCGCACCTCTTCGTGCGATTTTCCCCGGACGTTGTTTCCGTAACGAATCAACTGACGCGTGTCACGAAAACACATTCTTCCAGATGGAAGGTATCATGATTGATAAGGATATTTCTATTTCAAACCTTATCTACTTTATGAAGACTATGCTTTCAGAAGTATTCCAGAAGGATGTAACAGTTCGTCTTCGTCCCGGTTTCTTCCCGTTCGTGGAACCCGGTTTCGAACTTGATATCAAGTGTCTTAACTGTGGCGGTGAAGGTTGCCCCTCTTGTAAGAATTCAGGTTGGCTTGAACTTTGCCCCTGCGGTATGATTCATCCCAACGTACTTACACACGGCGGTATTGATCCCGAAGAATATACTGGCTTTGCGTTCGGTCTTGGTCTTACAAGACTTGCGATGATGAAGTATGGCGTAAAAGATATCAGAACATTCAACAGTGGCTCACTTAAGTCACTTTCACAGTTTAAAAACGAGTAAGGCATATGGAGTCTGACTCTTTTATGCCTAGGAGGTATTATAATGTTAGTTTCAATGAATTGGATAAAAGAATATGTTAACCTTGAAGGACAGGACCTTGAGAAACTCATTATGAAGTTTACTCTTTCTACTGCCGAGGTTGAAGATATTTATTTCAAAGGTAAAGAAGTAAACAACGTTGTAGTTGGTGAAATCGTTTCTTTCGAGGAACACCCCAACTCCAAAAAGCTTCATATATTAAAGGTTGACGGTGGCGACAGAATTTACGATTGCGTATGTGGCGCACCCAATGCAAGACTTGGTCTTAAGGTAGCTTTTGCCAAGGTTGGCGGTAGCGTGCCCGGTCTTGAAATCGCAAAAAGAGAAGTAGCAGGCTATATGTCAGAAGGTATGTGCTGTAGCGAAGCTGAACTTGGTATCAGCGACGAAAACAGCGGAATCATGGAACTTGATTCTTCACTTAAAAACGGTACAAACCTTAAAGAAATTTTCGATATTGATGACGTAGTGTTTGAGGTTGATAACAAATCTCTTACAAACCGCCCTGACCTTTGGGGACATTACGGTATTGCGCGTGAATTTGCGGCTCTTACAAATCAGGAGCTTAAGCCTCTTGCACTTACAGAACCCGTTTATAATGGCGACAAGAAAATCCCTGTAACAGTTACAAGAAATGACCTCGTTTACAGATATTCTTGCCTTGAAGTTTCTGACATCAATGAAAGTGTAAGTCCCATGAATATGCGTATCCGTCTTTACTACTGCGGTATGCGCGGAATCAATCTTCTTGCCGACCTTACAAACTACATTATGCTTGAACTTGGTCAGCCCACTCATGCATTTGATGCAAGAAAGATTGACGCAATCAAGGTTGGAACACCCGAAAGCGCAATGAAGTTTACAACTCTTGATAATACAGAGCGCGACATTGACACAGATACACTTCTTATCTACAACAACGACACACCCGTTGCAATTGCAGGTATTATGGGCGGTCTTGATTCAGAAATTATTGATGGTACTACATCTGTTGTGCTTGAAAGTGCAAACTTTGATGGTGTAAGCGTGCGTAAGTCATCAACAAAGCTTGGTCTTCGTACTGATGCAAGTATGCGTTACGAAAAGATCCTCGACCCCGAAATGACACTTACAGCAGTAAAGAGATTCCTTAATCTTCTTCTTGCAATTGATCCCGGTGCAAAGGTTTCATCACAGCTTACTGATGAATATGTACAGAAGTATGACCAGATTGATCTTACATTCACAAAGGCATATGTAGACCGTTACACAGGTATTGATATTCCTACCGAGCAGATTCTTTCAACACTTAATCTTCTTGGCTTCAACGCAAAGCTTGACGGCGAAGATTTCAGCGTAACAGTTCCCTCATGGCGTGCTACAAAGGACGTTACAATCAAGGCGGACGTTATCGAAGAAATCACTCGTATCTACGGATATGATAACTTTGAAATCACAACAACAAAGAGTGCGCTTACTCCCGTAAGAGCAACCGTTATGCACCGCGACAGCGATTGGATTAAGGATATCCTTGTTCAGCGCTATATGATGAACGAAGTACACTCATACATCTGGTGCGACGGTAACAAGTACAAGAAGCTCGGTATCGAAGTTCCCGAAAATGTTACAATCCTTAATATTGCAACACCCGAAAACGGAACAATCCGTAAGAGTATGCTTCCCACACTCCTCACATTTGCCTACGAAAATAAGCAGTACGCACCTGCGTATGGCATTTTCGAAATCGGTCGAGTAGTTGATGGTCTTACAGAAGAAAAGCTTGCAAACGAAAAGGAACGTCTTGGTATCACTCTTTTTGACAAGACATCAAGTGAAAAGGAACTTTACTTCAAGGCTGTTGAAATCGTAAGATACATCTGTGGTCAGCTTCGCCATGCAGAGCCTCAGTTTACAAGAATTGAGCCTCAGTATAACTGGCAGCATCCGAAGAATACATCAGAGATTTCCGTAAACGGACAGAAGGTTGGTGTTCTTTGTACACTTCATCCGTCAAATCTTAAAAAGATTGACAAGAACGCATCTGTTGTATGTATCGAAATTGATATGGCAGACTTTGAACAGGCTGCAATGACTGCTCTTAAGTTTAGAGAGCCTTCAAAATTCCCCGGCGTTGACTATGACCTTTCTCTTGTTACAAACGGCAAGAAGTACAGCGAAATTGCAAAGGCTTGGGAAAACGAAGAAATTGCAGAACTTGACGGTGTAACTCTTGTTGATACTTACGAAATGAACGGCGAAATGTCAATAACACTCCGCTTTGCGTTCTCATCCGACGAGAGAACACTTTCAATGGAAGAAATCCAGAAGCATATCGATAAAATAATCGAAAACTTCAACACAATCGGTGTAACGCCCAGAATTTAAACGGATTAATTTTGAACACAGGAGATTCGTTATGAAAAAATGTGTTAATTGTGGAAAAGAGGCACAAAGCTCTAATAGTGCGATTTGTGAGTACTGCGGCGGTGCCTTAACTCAGACTGATGAATTTATAATGCCGGAAGAAACACGAACGGAACTATATGAACCTCACCGAGTAATAAAAAAAAGTGACTCTTCAACGGGTAAAAACATAGCTCTGGCAGTTTTAGTAGGTGCATTTATCGGACTTTTGTGTATTGCTTGTTTTGTTCTGGGACAAATGTCAGGTGACGAGGATAAGGATACGACTACGTCAGTAGAAGAAAAAGAAACTGCAGTAGAAGAAAAAGAAGCTACAGTAGAAGAAAAAGAAACTGCGGAAAAAACTGATTCTGCCAAGCCTGATGAAAAACCTGCCCCCGAAATTGAGGAAGAGATTATTCCTCAGCCTAAAGAAGAGTTCCCTGTAACTGCAGAAGATGACAGGATTCTGACTACGGGAGATGTCGAGGCGGCTGTGAAGAAGATAAGAGCCATGTATAACGAGACACAGCAGTTGAAACTTGAGATTGGATACATCGGTTCTTCAAATGCGTCTTATTATTTCTACAAAGGCGAATTAAAGAAAATAGAAGTTCCCGCGGATGATAGGCTTAACTACACTAGAATTTACTATTTTGACGAGGAAGAACTATATTTTGCATTTGTTTCTAATGCTGAAAAAGAAAACCGCTTCTATTTCCATAACGGCGAATTGATAAGGTGGATTGACGAAAGAAAAGAAATTTATAATGTCACCGAACCTTGTCCTTCCGATTTCCTAGATTGGGAAGCAAGTATTCTTGAGGAATCAAGAACAGTAATAAGGATGTGGTAAAACTGCATAACAAAACGGGTAGCCATTGGAGTATTATCCGAACTCTGTTTTTTGCGTCCGCTTTTTCGTTGCTACTGTGTTAAAAACGAAGCCCATACGACAGTATGGGCTTCGTTTTTGCCTTGTTACACCGAAAAATAGTTAGCAAAAAATTCTTTAAACCCCAAATGGCTCAAAATTGAGATTTTTCAAGGCAACAGGGCGAAGAAATACTTTGTGTATTTTAAGACCGATAACGAAGAAAAAGCCTATTTTCAGCCATTTTGGGCAGGTTCGGATAATGCTCCAATGGCTATCGGTTATTACGATACCCGTTTTTGTTATAAAACTTGACATAAAAGGCATTTTAAGATAAAATTATAATGAGAATTTATGGTGTTATGGAGGGAAGCTATGTTTTCCAAAAAATATTCATCAACCTTGCAAATGAATAACTTTAATCGTATTTTCGCAATGATAATTTTAGATGCTATTATAATGATCGTTGCAGCATTGTTTGCTTTTATGCTACGAATGGATGATTTCTTTATAAACCCCATTTCCTTTTATGCCGGTAAGTACAAAGAACTTATAATTCTTTGCCTTTCGGTTACTGCGACTATGGGACTTTCGGGAAGCTATGCGACAAGCTGGCGTTATGCCGAATTTACGGAATACATAAAAATGTATTTATCCATTACCGGCGGAACACTTCTTGCATACGCTCTTTCCAGAGTGCTCGTTCTTAATGAAAAGATTTTCGCATTTTCAGATTTCGTTCTGATAGGAATTATATCTATTTGCGGATTTACTCTTGAAAGATATGCAGGTAAATACTATCGTATCTACGCAAGAAAAAGAACGGAAGAAAAAGCCTCGGCTCACAAAACTCGTGTTATGATTGTAGGCGCAGGGGACACAGGTTCTTTGCTTATCAAAAGTATGGTCAAGGATAATAATATGCGACCTGTTGTTGCTATTGATGACAATATGAGAAAGCACGGAATGGTTATATCCGATGTTCCGATCGTAGGTGGTCGTGATAAAATTGTAGGAGCAGCCCAGCAGTACAATGTACAAGAAATTGTTATAGCTATTCCTTCAGGTAAAAAAGAAGATCACAGAGCAATTATGCAGATATGTCGTGAAACAGGGCTCAAGACTTCAACAGTTCCTTCTCTTATAGACCTTGCAATCGGTAGAGCCAGTGTAAGTCAGATTCGTGAGGTTACACCGCAGGAACTTTTAGGTCGAGAAGAAGAAATTATTGACGGTAAAGATGTTTTTGATTATATCTGTCAAAAAACCGTCCTCGTTACAGGCGGTGGCGGAAGTATAGGCAGTGAACTTTGCCGCCAGATTGCAAAATATAGTCCCAAACGTCTTATAATATTTGACATATATGAAAATAATGCATACGACCTTCAGATAGAACTCAGAAAGAATTATCCCGAACTTAAGCTTGAGGTTCTGATTGGCTCTGTCCGCGATGAAAAGAGACTTTCGGAAGTTTTTGAGGCATATAAGCCCAAGGTTGTGTTCCACGCAGCGGCACACAAACATGTTCCTCTTATGGAAGACAGCCCTGATGAAGCAATCAAAAATAATGTCTATGGCACATATAATGTGGCATCAACTTGTGAAAAGTTCAGCGTTGAAAGATTCGTTCTTATTTCAACTGATAAGGCGGTAAATCCCACAAATATTATGGGTGCAAGTAAACGTATTGCAGAAATGGTAATTCAGCAGTTTGCACTTTCCCAGAAGAAAAACGGTGGCAAGACAATTTACACCGCAGTAAGATTCGGTAACGTCCTCGGCAGTAACGGTAGTGTTATTCCGCTTTTCAAAAAGCAGATTAAGGAAGGTGGCCCTATAACGGTTACACATCCTGAAATAAACCGTTTCTTTATGACTATTCCCGAAGCGGCACAGCTTGTTATGCAGGCAGGTGCTTTCGCGGAAGGTGGAGAAATCTTCATCCTTGATATGGGAGAACCTGTAAAAATTGTTGACCTTGCACGAAATCTTATTGAATATAGCGGATACGTTCCCGGCGTGGATATTAAAATCGAGTTCTCCGGACTTCGTCCCGGAGAAAAGATGTACGAAGAGATACTTCTTGATAAACAGAAGCATACATCTACAAAGCATGATAAGATTTATATAGAACAACCCATAAATGATTCTGATAAACTTGTTGAAGAAATATATGCGCTCAGGGAAAGACTCTCTTGCGAAATTCCGTTGTATGAAGGAATGATAGAGTGGTTCAAAAACGAAATTGTTACAAAATAAAACGCAAAAATAGCGAAAAATAGCGCAATTTGTTAAGAAAATATTAAAAAATATTAAAAAAATATTACAAAAACACTTGCAATTGTTACAAATTGATGGTAGAATGTTACCCGTTCGCAGGAAAACTGCGGAAAAAATAAATTTGGAGAGATTGCATGTTTTTGAAAAAAATTAAAAAAGCAGTGGCAATGCTTGTAGTAATGCTTGTAACTGCAAATACTGTAAATGCACAGTTTTATGAAGTGCCTGCAGAATTGTCTTCTTACGGACAGACAATATACTCACAGGCACGCACATACCATGGTAGAAGTTTCAGCGGATATTGCGGAACATATGTAAGATGCGTACTTCGCGCCATGGGAATATTTCAGGATGGATTTGATTTGCGCGGAAACGGAAATCAATGGTACTCAAATTTTGAAAATGTAACAACGACAAGTGGCGGATATTCTGTCTACCGAGAAAGCGGGGCAGACTGTCTTAACAAGCTTGTAGAAAAATACGGAAACAATCTTGAAAACATTGTAATAAGTTTTCCTATACAATCGGGCTATAGTGCCGCTTATCCCGGAGCAGGTCATGCATTTGTAATCTATGAAATCCGAGATAATATTGCATACTATTCTGAATCTTTTGGATTTTCATCTTTCCGCGAAGGTCAGGTAATTGCAGAGGATATAGATTCTCTTGTGGCAAGGTATTCGCGACGCCACGGTGCTCCGATAGGTGCGGTGATGCTTTGTAAAGACGAAATCGTCATTGAACAGATTAGTGGTATGACTGATGCTGTTTCCGTTGTGTTTGAAGGTATAGGACTAATGTCCAATGTTACGTTTGAAAGTTCAAAATTTCTGAAATAATAAAACCCTGTGCTATTGTTTAATGGCACAGGGTTTCTTACGGAGGATGAAAAAATGAAAAAATATCTACTGATCTTGCTTCTTATTGTGGCTGTTATATTAGCGTGGACAGGACTTTCTATGTTTTTGGAATATACGCGCACTGATTCATCCGACACGCCCGTAATAGTGGAAATTCCGCAGGGTGCGTCAGAATCCAGCATTGCAAAGCTTCTTAAGGAAAAGAACGTAATTGACTATGAAATCACTTTTAAGCTTAAAATGAGAAAGTCCGAACATCGCGGAAAGCTCAATTACGGCAAATATCTTCTTTACGAGAAAATGTGTATTGAAGATGTAATTGAAACACTTTCTCGCCCCGTAGAGCAGAAAAAAGGTGCGAAGCTTACAATTCCCGAAGGTTACAGTGCAGAAATGATAGCGGTACGTTGCGAAGAGCTTGGAATATGTTCTGCCGAGTCTTTCTTGAATGAACTTGCAACCGGAACGTTTGACTATGACTTTATTGCACAGATTCCTGAAAATGAAGATGTGAAATACAAGCTTCAGGGATACCTTTTCCCAAGCACTTACGCATTCGCTTTGGAAACTCCCGCGCACGAGGTTATAGATGCTCTTCTTGCCGAGTTCGAGGCCCAGTACGATATTGTCAAAGGCGATCTTCCCGATGGTATGAGTATGGATGAAGCAATTAACAGAGCAGCTCTTATTGAACGCGAAGCAAAACTTGACGAAGAGCGTGCCCTTATTTCAGGCGTTATTAAAAACAGACTTGAAATAGATATGAAGCTTCAGATAGATGCCAGCGTTGTGTATGCGATTTCAGACGGACTTTATAATGTTGAACGTGTCTTGTACAGAGATCTTGAAATTGATTCAAAGTATAACACATATAAATATGAAGGCCTTCCGGCAGGACCTATCTGTAACCCGGGAATAAAGTCTATCAAGGCGGCAATGGCTCCGGCAGAGCATAAGTATCTTTATTACCATACAGATACTGAAAAAAATGACGGAAGTCATATTTTCAGCGAAACTTATACACAACACAGATCGTAATAGGGATTATAGTATGAAATATATATTAGACAGATTTGAAGGTGGATTTGCCGTTCTTGAAAAAGAAGAAGGCGGAACTATTGACGTTTTGAAAGATGAAATTCCAAACGGCAAGGAAGGCGATGTAATCCGCTTTGAAAAAGGGGATTATATCATAGATTCAGAGGAAACGAAAAAAAGAAAAGAACTGATAGAAGAAAAAATAAAAAAACTTTTAAAGAGGGAAACATTATGAAAAAAGCACAAGTTGTTCAAATGATAAAATTTACTCTTTTCTCTATTTCTGCAGGATTAATACAGGTTGGTTCATTTGCGGTTTTTAACGAGGTTTTTAATTGGATATATTGGCCGTCTTATCTGTTTTCGCTTATACTGTCTATAATTTGGAATTTTACATTAAACAGACAGTACACTTTTAAGTCAGCGGTAAATATTCCTGTAGCAATGGCGAAACTTTTTGGATTTTATGCAGTTTTTACCCCAACATCCACTTATATGGGGCATATAGCAGAAACGGCAGGTATTAACGAGTACATAGTCCTTGCCGTGACAATGCTTTCAAACTTTGTTCTTGAATTTTTATTCTGTAAATTTGTAATGTACAGAAATCAGGAAAACACGCTTCCGGAAAAAAACAGAGGATAAATATGATAAACAAAATATATACTCATTACAAGGGGAATAAATATAAAGTGCTTGCAATTGCAAAACACTCCGAAACACTTGAAGATATGGTGGTGTACCAGGCGCTGTATGACGAATGCGGAATATGGGTTCGCCCGAAATCAATGTGGAACGAGGAAGTTTTGGTAAACGGTAAAAAAGTGCTGAGATTTACCCCGGAAGAAGAAAATTAAAATAAAAGAGGTGAGAAAATGGACGCAGGAGGCAACAGTATAACAGGACGAAGTAGGAAACTCTGCGTCTGTTTTTTAGTATAGACGCAGAGTAGACTTCGTCCCTCTAAAAATAAGGAAAGAGGGATTGTATGGTAGAAAACAAAAAAGAACTCCTCGGAGAAGTGCTTGAAAATCTGATAGAAAACAAAAAGTACGCCTCCGTACGAGACACTATGGAAACTATGCACGCGGCAGACATCGCCGCTGTGTTGGGTGAATGTAAAAACGAGCAGATTCCGCTTATGTTCAGGCTTCTTCCGAAAGAGCTTGCGGCGGAAACCTTTGCGCAAATGGACGAGGATCATCAGGAAATTCTTATTCAGAGCTTCAGCGACAGCGAACTTAAAGCCGTGATAGACGAACTTTATGTCGATGATGCAGTTGACCTTGTAGAAGAAATGCCTGCAAATGTAGTAAAAAGGATCCTTCGTCAGGCAGGCCCAGAAAAGAGAAAGCTCATAAACGAAATTTTAAAATATCCCGAAGACAGCGCCGGCAGTATTATGACTACCGAGTATGTGCGTCTTCGCCCCGATATGACCGTCAGGGATGCCATAAATAACATCAGGAGAACGGGTGTGGATAAGGAAACAATTAACACCTGTTATGTAACAGACCGCAATAGGAAAATCCTTGGTATCGTGACGATGCGTCAGCTTCTTTTTGCAGAAGAGAATACGCAAATCAGTGAAATTATGACAGAGGAAGTGATTTGCGCCCTCACGACAGAGGACAGGGAAAAAGTATCGCTCGACTTCGTAAAATACGACTTCTCCGTAATGCCCGTAGTAGACGAAGAAAACCGCCTTGTCGGTATCGTGACAATTGACGACGTTGTAGATGTACTTCAGGAAGAAACAACGGAAGATATCGAAAAAATGGGTGCTATTATGCCCCTTGAAAAGCCTTATCTCAAAACAGGCGTATTTGAAATTTTCAAAAGTCGTATCCCGTGGCTTTTTATACTTATGATTTCGGCGGCATTTACAGGAATGATAATAACACGATTTGAAAACGCACTCTCTGCACAGATTGCCCTTGTTTCCGCAATCCCTATGCTGATGGGTACAGGCGGTAACTGCGGTAGTCAGGCATCAGTAACGGTAATCCGCGGACTTTCAATCGGGGAAATAAAATTTTCAGACATTTTGCGTATAATCTGGAAAGAACTTCGTGTCGCAATTTTGTGCGGAATAGCACTCGCGGCTGTGAATATGGCAAAACTTATTTGGTTTGACAATCTTGGAACAACAGTAGCTCTCGTGATAAGCATCACGCTTCTGCTTGATGTTATCGTAGCAAAAATTGTCGGCTGTACGCTTCCTCTTTTTGCCGATAAAATGGGACTTGACCCTGCCGTAATGGCAAGTCCGTTTATTACAACAATAGTGGATGCAATTTCGCTTCTTATCTATTTTGAAATTGCAGTTATTATGCTTGGCATCACTATATAAAAGGTGATTTTATGAACGAGGTTATTGCAGAAAAACTTAATAAATTGCCTCAAAAACCCGGCGTATATACCATGAAAGACGCTTCGGGAAGAATTATCTATGTCGGTAAGGCTAAAAGTCTGCGCGCACGTGTAAGACAGTATTTTCAGAAAAGCGCCAATCACAGTGTCAAAACCTCGGTTATGGTTTCAAAGATACATGACCTTGACTATATCATCTGCGACAGCGAGATGGAGGCACTTGTCCTTGAGTCAAATCTTATCAAGGAAAACAAACCTCGCTATAACATACTTTTAAAGGACGATAAACATTATCCGTATATCAAGATTACGATAAACGAGGACTATCCGCGTATGCTCTATGTCCGCAAAATCGAAAATGACGGAGCACGCTATTTCGGACCATATCCGAGTGGTTATTCAATCAAGGAAACGATGGAACTTCTTCGCAATATTTTTATGCTTCCTCATTGTAAAAAGCAGTTTCCGCGCGACCTTAATAAAGAGCGACCCTGCCTTTATTATCGCATGGGGCGTTGCAGCGGGATTTGTCAGGGAAATACAAAACCTGACGAGTATAAAAAGATTTTCAAAAACATAATCCGCTTTCTTGAAGGTAAGGATGAGGATGTGCTTTTAAGTCTTGAAGAAGAAATGCGTGAAGCGTCAGGGAATCTCGAGTTTGAACGCGCCGCACTCCTTCGCGACAGAATTGCATCGGTAAAAAGACTTGGCGAAACTCAAAAAGTTATTACCGAAAGCGGTGGAGATGTTGATGTTGTTGCAGTTGCATCGGTTGATTCGCTTTCATCTGCGGAGGTTTTCTATATCCGCGGAGGCAGGCTTATCGGGCGCGACAGTTTCGATTTATCGGATGCTGTAAATCACGAAGAAAGCGCACTCTTAACCGAGTTTTTACCGCGCTTTTACAGTCGTGACAATTTTATTCCCGAAACAATACTGCTTTCGCATAATATCGAGGATTCAGGTGCGCTTGAGGAATATCTGTCGCAGAAAAGAGGAAAGAGGGCATACATAAAAGTCCCTGTCCGTGGAGATAACAAAAAAACAGTCGATATGGCGCAGAAGAACGCGCTTAAAAATATCGAAAACTATAAAACTGTCAAGGTGCGCGAAAAACTGATACAGGCATCTGTAACTGAACTTGCGCAGATACTTGGTCTTGACGTGATTCCCGACAGAATTGAATCTTACGATATATCACATACAAGCGGTAGCGACAGCGTTGCATCAATGATAGTTTTTGAAAACGGAAAACCCTGCAAAAAGGAGTATCGCCGTTTCAAAATCAAAACAATAGAGGGCGCGAACGATACGGCATCCCTGCGCGAGGTAATTTACCGCAGACTGACTCACGAATCGCGCGAGAATGACGGCAAATTTGCAAAATTGCCCGACCTGATACTTCTTGACGGCGGAAAGGGACAGCTTTCAGCAATCCGTACCCTTTTTGACGAAATAGGCGCAGACATTCCCGTTTTCGGTATGGTCAAGGATGATAAACATCGCACACGCGCACTTCTTGGCGCGGAGGGGGAAGTGTACCTAAACCCCGTAAGTTCGGTGTATAACCTTGTCGCGCATATTCAGGAAGAGGTGCACCGCTTCGCGATTGAATATCATCGCAGTCTGCATAGAAAAAATACAATTGAAAGCGAACTCGAAAAAATCGAGGGTATCGGAAAACAAAAAAGAATTGCCCTTCTGAAACATTTCAAGAGTATCGCAAAGATAAAAACCGCATCGGCAGCAGAGCTTGCCGAGGTTAAGGGAATAGGTCAGAAGGACGCACAGAATATTTATAATTACTTTCACAAGGAGGACTGACCATGAGAAAACGGCTTTATAAAATCACCGCAATCTTAATCGTAATGATGCTGTTTTTACAGGTGTTTGCCGTTGCAGAAACACTCGATTGGGAGTTTCATATAGTAAAAGAACTTGAAAATGTAAACATTGTATGCAACCGCCGTCAGGTTCCTTCTCCCGGTGCAGGCGGGCCTACATATATTCACGATGGCTACGGCGTAACCGATAAGAACGGACAAATTATCGTCGAGCAGAAATATGACTGGATAAAACCCCCAATAGACGGAAGAGCGCTGTTCGAGCTTGGCGGTCGTTACGGCTACTTTGACGAAAACTGGAATGTGGTGATTGAGGCAAAGTATCGTTCTGCAAAGGACTTTGCGGAAGGTCTTGCCGTAGTAGCGGACGAAAACTGGGCGATAGGATATATCGACAGAGACGGAAACACGGTAATCCCCCATATTTACGGCTCGGGAGATTCCTTTGAAAACGGGCTGGCGCGTGTAGGAATTACAGAATACGATTACAACCGTACTCCTCGTACGAAGAGTGGATATATTGATAAAGAAGGCAATCTGATACAAGATTTCAAGTACAAGTATCATCGCTACGAAGAAAATTATGTCGAAGGCGAGTATGATGTTCTTCTCAGCGAAAACAATGTTGAAATAAACGGAAGATTTTACGAAAATGACACTCTTGAGCATCCCTTTATAAATTACCGCGGAATGACTTATCTGCCTCTTACATACAACGGTTGCAGAATGCTTGGTATAAACTGTGACTGGAGCGAAGAAACAGGCGTTGTTCTTACTGGTGGCGGAGAAATTTTCGAAGATATAACGGGCGAAAACTCAATGGAAGAAAGAGTGTATGATACTGCGTATTCCTATCACGGCAAGCTGACTATTAACGGACAACTTTTTGAATACGGGGACAGTTACTATCCTCTTTTGCACTACAAAAATGTTGTGTATATGCCGATAGATTGGAAAACAGGTATGGACCTGCTTGGTATAAGTTTCCGCTATTATATGCCCGATCATCAATGGGGCATCGCACGTGGAACTATGATATTTGAAACTAAATAACAAAAGGGGATGTAAAAAAAGTCCAGAACACAAAAAGGCAAGAATAATACAGAATGCAGATAACGTGTAAATCTTAAAATTCTGTATTTCGGTTGAAAAATTTCATTTTATTCAATTTTCCTTGGATTTCAAGCCTTTTTGTTACGAACAGACTTCGCCTCTCGGCGTATCTGTATACGCCGTCGGGTAGCCCAAAGCATACGCTTTGGCTCAGTTTGTCCGTTCTGGAACATTTTTTCCTATCCCCACAAAAAATGGACTGTAAAAAACATTTTTTACAGTCCATTTTTTATATTCCTAAATCATTATTTATTACATTTGCGCTGACAACGGAATCTTTGCCGTATTTTTCACGGATTTTATCAAGTGTTTTTTCAAGGTTTTCCTGCTTGGGATTTTTTTCTTCGTCAAAAAAACTTATCTGCTGTGCACTATCTTCAGGAATGATCCCATTTCCCGTTACCGTCAGCATACGGATTGGCTTATTCATATTCCAGCTTCGCTTTATAATTTCCATTGCCTTTTCGGTAATGTCTTTTGCAAGATTGGTAGGGGAAGACAGCTTTTCCTGACGTTGAATGGAAATCAGGTCGGGGTCTTTAATCGTTACCTGAACGACGGTGCATTTTACACCTTTTCTGCGCATCCTTACGGCGATGCTTTCGCTAAGGTGTGCAATTCCGCACAGAATGTCTTTTTCCCCTCGCAAATCACGCTTAAAAGTCATCCCGTTACCGACGGATTTTACCTCGTCGTGCGAATGTGGGTCAACGGGGGAATTATCCTCTCCGCGTGCATAGCGGTATATCATTTCGCCTTGCTTTCCCAGTAGTTTATTAAGTCTTTCTACATCGCTCTGGGCAAGGTCGCCAATCGTTTTTATATTAAGTCTTGAAAGCACTTCTCTTGTCTTTCTGCCGACGAAAAGCAGGTCTCCGACAGGCAAGGGATAGACAATATCCTTGAAATTTTCTTTTGAAATCACGGTTGTCGCATCGGGCTTTTTGTAGTCACTGCCAAGCTTTGCAAAAACCTTGTTAAACGATACACCAACTGAAATAGTGATGCCGATTTCCTCTTTTACTCTTTTGCGGATAGTATTTGCAATTTCTTCTCCGTTTCCGAAAAGCCTTTGCGAACCCGTAACGTCAAGCCAGCTTTCATCAATACCGAATTTCTCGACCATATCGGTGTATTCCAAGTAAATTTTATTAACCCTCTCGCTGTACTTTTCATACAGGTCGTGATGAGGAGGAACAATAACAAGCTCGGGGCACTTCTTTTTGGCAGAATATATTGTTTCTGCAGTCTGGATATTATATTCTTTCGCAATCTCGTTTTTGGCTAAAATTATTCCGTGTCTTGCCTCTACGCTTCCGCCGACAGCCATGGGAACATCGGCAAGCGAGGGGTTTAATGCACACTCAACAGACGCGAAAAACGAGTTGCAGTCAGAATGCAGTATTACTCTGTCCAAAAAATCACCTCCTGCCTGATTACTTGTCTTTAATTGTACCACTAAAAAGCAAAATTATCAAGCATCAAACAAACGGCTAAAACTTGACTATTATATCATTATAGTATATAATATATTATGTATGATTATGTGCATAAAAAAGGAGGTTTGCCCGATGAACTCCATGGCTTACATCATGGTTGTAATGGGAATATTTTTAGCCAAGGGAATAGGCTTTTTCCGTGATATTGTATTTGCATCAGTTTTCGGTGCAAGTGTATATACAGATATATATTTTCAGGTTTTCGGATTGGTTAACCTCATTTTTACGGGTATTGGTGTCGCTCTTTCAACGCTCGTTATTAAAAACCTCAACAAAGAGGAAAATAACAAGGAAGAGCAAAAACGTGCATACGTATCATCTTTTGTCGGAAAGACAACTCTGGTAACACTTATTGCCACTGTCTGTTTGTACATTCTTTCAGGGCCGATTGTAAAAATTCTTCTTCCCGGTGTAGAAGGTGCAGACTTTGACCTTGCGGTAAAACTTATGTATATAATGCTCCCGTCGCTTTGGTTTGTGCTTATTGCATATATCATTTCGGGGGTACTTCAGAACAACAAGGTGTTTTTTATCAGCTCGATAATGAGCCTTCCGTTCAATGTCGTTATTATAGCTTCGCTTTTTGTTCCGAATATCGACATAGTAACAGTCGGTATTGTAACGACAATCGGTTGGTTCCTTCATATCGTGATACAGCTTCCGTCCTTTTACAAAAAAGGTTACAGATTTATTGTAAAGGGTGAAAAGAGCAAAAAGAAAAGCGGTAAAAACAGCGAAATTCTCTGGATATTTATCTCGAATATGATGTTTCAGGTTTCGTTTATGATTGATAAAGCGTTCGTAAGTGGGGAAAGTGGTGTTGCTTCGACTATCAATTATGCGTCAAACCTTTTCATTACAATCGCAAGCGTGTTTGTTGTTGCTATGAGTAACGTAGTTTTCCCGTCTATCAGTAAAAATTACGAAGAAGGAAATATAGACTACGTTAAAAGGTTGTTGCAGAATATGATAATCATTATGCTTTCAATCTTTGTTCCCTTTATTCTGGTAACAAGTTGCTTCGGTACAAATGTTATTTCGCTTCTTTACGAGCGTGGCGAATTTACAGCGGAACTTGCCAAAACAACGGGTATTCTTTTTGCAATATATACCCTTGGAGCGTTTGGTTATGTGTGTCAGGAGCTTTTCAACAAGATTCTTTATCTTGACAATCGCTATTCATACACGGTTATAGGAACTATTCTGGTGCTTCTGACAAAACCGATAGTAAACTTTTTTATAGCACCATACGGAGTTGTTGCAATCGCATCAACTACTACAGTTCTCTTTACACTTTACGCGGTAAATATTGCACTTGCAATAAAGAAGGTTACCGGAAATTATATGGATAAAGCATTTTTGAAAAATGTTTCTAAAATCATAATATCAGGAATATTTGCCTTGATTGTGTTTTTTGCTTTCAAGGTGGCGGTTCCGAATGTTGCAAACGATAAAATAATGTTCCTTCTTCCGCTTGTGCTTTGCGGACTTATCTATTGCGGAGCACTTTGGAAGACAGGTATCGTAAAAATAATTCTTAAGGGAAAAAACGCACAGGAGGTAGAAAATGAGTAAGAAGAATATAATAATCCGCATATTAATAATGCTTATCCTTGTGGCAATGCTGGTACCGGCATTTTCCCAGCGTGTGAAGAATGAAAAAGAAAATAACGATGTCATCTTTGCACTTAACTACAACAATTCAGAAATGGTTCTCAGCGCCGATGAATTCAAAAAAACATTGGACGAAAATAAGGAAATGGGAGTAAAAACACTCTTTGTTTCGGAAGAGAGCATCAATTCGCTTATAAACGAAGGCTTTGTGACAGGTATTAAATACAATGTTCTTTGTCACAAATATGACGACGAAAGCGAAGCTATTATAAAACAACTTTCAGGTGACAGTAAAATCCATAACGACAGTTATGTTCTTATTACCAAGCGTCCTGAATCCAAAAATTACCTTGCAAAATGGATTCCGTCTAAATTTACAGCGGATGAATTTATAAAAAAAGAAACTCCCGAAGGTGCAGATGTATATGTGCTTTATGAGGGTGTAAGTGATGCGTGGAAGGTAACAACAGGTTTTGACGAAAGAAAGTTAAAGTACGCTTATGACAATGGATTTGATGTTGTTATTTCGATGATGCTCGGAAGCTTTTCTAACACAGAATATGTTTCACATATCGAAAAAATCATCGACACATACAACGTAAAATATATAAACCTTAAAGAGAATTATAACAACGAGGATAAGTCAGCCTCTGCAAAACACAATTATGAAGCTATATGTAATCTTATAAAAGAAAAAGGGCTATATCTTATAGTTACCGAAAACCAGGATCAGCTTTCAAATCAGAAGCCTATCGGTTATGACCAGCTTACAAGTGCGGCAGGCGGTAAAATCCTCAGAAGCTATGAAACTGTAGACTGGGGTGCGGAAAATCTTGTGGAAACAAGATACCACCAAATCACAAATTCTGTTATAGACAGAAACATTAGATTTGTTGTTATAAATCAGTTTGTAAGCACTACAACAACATTTAAAGATAAAAGCGACAAAACAAATATGGCAACTAAAATGGCGATAGACAAGCTTTCGCAAATTGGTTATAACACCGGCGAATACAATACGGTATTTGACTATAGCGTGAACAGACGCGCCATATCTGCCATTGCAATGCTTCTTATGATTTGTATGGGATTAACACTCCTTGAACTTCTTTTCGGACAGCGATTTAAGAAACTCGAGATAGTAGCATGTGCAGGAGCACTTTTCAGTATTCTTTTCTCGCTTAAAGCTCCTGAAGGAATAGTTTATCTTTATCCCTCGCTTTTTGCAGCAGTAGCACCTTGCTTTGCAATTACCGTGGTAATGGCATATGCCAAGGTAATGAAGGAGAAGCTTTCCTTTGTTATGCTTCTTATAACAACGATGCTTATTTCGCTTGTGACTCTGGCTCTTAGCGGATTAGTTCAGTCAGCTCTTCTTTCAGGTCTTGACTACTATATAAATTCGCTTATTTTTAAGGGAATTAAAATTTCGCTTGTTTTGCCGGTTATATATGCGGCCATAGCATATGGAATCATGTTTACTGAAAAGAATAATAACTATGTTAAAAAAACAATCCAGATTCTCCAGATGGAAATAAAGGTATACTGGATGATACTTGCCGCAGTAATGGGCGGAATAGTAGCAATATACCTTATCCGTAGCGGAAACGTTTCAAGCATTTCTTCTGCAGAATCTTTAATGCGAAATACTATCACTGAATTTATGACAGCACGTCCTCGTACAAAAGAATTTTTGGTAGGATGGCCTTGTCTTATGTTGTTTGTTTACTATTTGAAAAATGTACGAGTTCCGTTGTTTACATGGATTTTTGCAACGGGAAGCTCCATACTTTTTGCATCAGTAATAAATAGTTTCTGTCACGTATTTACAGGCGTGCAGATTATCTACAGCAGAGTGATAAACGGACTTATAATAGCGTTGGTAGCAGGTGTGTTTGCGCTCGTAATAAATGCTGTAATAATAAGAATTGCAAAACATCTTCAGAAAAAATATTTTTAAGTACACGAGGCTATACGTGTGCTTAACACCGAAGGATGAGGGAATTGGCTAATTACCTTACAACTCAAAAGGCGTTTCAGACGCTTATAACAAGTGCGCGAAGAAGAAGCTTTTCGCAGGCGTATATATTCGAGGGTGTAAAGGGCGTAGGAAAGTATACCGCGGCACGAATTTTTGCAAACACAATTCACTGTACGGGAGAAGTAAAACCCTGTGGTGAGTGTCCCGACTGCAAAAAACACTCTGCTATGACCCACAGCGACCTTATTATAATCGGCGGAGAAGACACCATAACGGTTGATGATATCCGTGAAATGAATGAAGAACTTTATATAAGACCTGCTCTTTCGGAAAAGAAGATTTGTATAATACGCAATGCAGACAATATGAATGACGGTGCACAGAACGCACTTTTAAAATCGTTTGAAGAACCGCCATCATATGCCGTAATAATACTTCTTTCGGAAAATGAAAAGAACCTTCTGCAGACAATACGTTCACGCGGAACAAAGGTTGTTTTCGAGCCTTTTTCCGAAAAGGAAATTGGAGAATATATGCTCCGCCAGTATCCGCTGAAGAAAGACATTATCCCCTTTATTTCCCTTTACAGCGGGGGCGTTATCGGAAGGGCGATGTCAATCTGCGAGGATGAGGAGTTTTTTGAAACAAGAAAAAAACTGTTTGGTGCCGTAAGCAGACTTGCAGACGACAGGCTTTCAGTTATTAAAATAGCAGAGCTTTTTGGAGTAAAAACCAAGGGTAGCTATGCTAACTGTGATTTGTATTTTGACTTATTCACAAGTTTCATGCGCGACGCTATGGCAATCAAGGTTGGTGGTCGCGTCATAAATCAGGATGAGATGGCGCTTATTGAAGCGTTTGCTTCAAAAGTTACGTTGTCGTCTGTAATTAGTATAATAGAAAGAGCGGCATTTACACGTAGTGGGCTCAATAAATCTATGAATTATGAGCTTTGGATTACAAATATGCTGATAAATTGTTGGGAGGATATCCATGGTAAAGGTAGTAGGAGTTAAATTTAAAGAACTTGGTAAGGCTTATTATTTTGCGCCGGGAGAAGTAGAACCTAAACTCGGTGACGCAGTAATAGTTGAAACCTCACGAGGACTTGAATACGGAACTGTTTCAATTTCTGTGCGTGAAGTAGAGGACAGCGAAATAGTATCTCCTCTTAAGGAGGTTGTTCGTATCGCTACAAGTGCTGATAAAGAACAGGTTGAAAAAAACAAGAAAAAGGAAAAGGAAGCTTTTGCAATCTGCGAGGAAAAGATTGCCGCGCATAAGCTTGAAATGAAGCTTGTTGATGTAGAGTATACTTTTGACTCGAACAAGGTTCTTTTCTACTTTACTGCAGAAGGAAGAGTCGATTTCCGCGAGCTTGTAAAGGATCTTGCATCTGTTTTCAGAACAAGAATTGAACTTCGCCAGATTGGAATCCGCGACGAAGCAAAAATGCTTGGCGGTATCGGCATCTGTGGAAGAGGCCTTTGTTGCAGCACTTATCTTGACGGATTCCATCCCGTATCTATAAAAATGGCGAAGGAACAGGGGCTTTCACTTAATCCTACAAAAATCTCCGGCAACTGTGGGAGACTTATGTGCTGTCTTAAATATGAGCAGAATTGCTACGACGAATTTTCTAAAATTGCTCCCTCTGTTGGTGCAGTAGTATCAACTCCTCATGGAAAAGGTATCGTTCAGAGTGCAACAATACTTAAGGGAATTGCTAAAGTAAAGCTTGACGGCGAAGGTGAAGCAAGTGTTGAGGAATTCAGCTTCAAAGATATAAAGATTCTTAAAAACAATAGACAAAACGAGAATTCAGAAGACCTTAAAGAACTCAAAAAACTGGAGGAAAACTGATGAAAATCGTTATACTTGATACCGGCACAATGGGCGAGGATATGGAGTATTCTTCCATAGAACGTCTTGGCGATTGTGTTTTGTATCATTCCACCCAAAAAGAAGAAATTCCCCAGCGTATAAAAGATGCAGATGTAGTAATAACTAACAAGGTTCAACTTGGGCGTGATGTTTTGTCAATTGCAGAAAATTTAAAGCTCATATGTGTGTTTGCAGTTGGCTTTAACAATATTGATATTGAATATTGCAGAGAACACAACATTCGTGTAAGAAACGTTCCCGGATATTGTACCGAAAGTGTCTGCCAGCATACATTCACTCTTCTTTTTGCCCTTATTGAAAATGTTCGCTATTACGATGACTTCGTAAAAAGCGGTGCATATTCAGAAAGCGGAATAGCAAATCATCTCGGAAGAAAGTTTTTTGAAATATCAGGTAAAAAGTGGGGCATCATAGGAATGGGTGCAATCGGCAGAGCAGTTGCTGATTGTGCGTCTGCCTTTGGAGCTGATGTTTTTTATTCAAGCATAAGCGGAGTCGTGCGTGAAGAAAAGTATGAAAATGTATCGCTTGAAAAGCTCCTTCGTGAATCTGATATAATAACGGTTCATGCACCTCTTAACGAGAAAACTACGGGTCTTATCGGCGAAAAAGAGCTTTCTATGATGAAGAAAGATGCTTTTATTGTAAACGTCGGCAGAGGGGCGATTGTTGATGAAAAAGCCCTTGCAGATGCAATAGATGGCGGTCTTATCGCAGGTGCGGCTATTGATGTTTATTCTGTCGAACCTCCCGAGAAAGACGCTCCGATACTTTCTGTGAAAAACAGCGAGAAGATTTTATACTCGCCTCATATAGCTTGGGCAAGCGTCGAGGCAAGAAAAAGATGTGTTTCAATGACGGCTGAAAACATAGAAACATTTATAAACGGAAAAGATTGTCGTGATGTATGGAGTTAAAATATGAAACTTAATATCAAAATTACGGCAAGTATAATTTTAGTTGCCGTAATTGCCTTTTCACTGTCTTTTGTGGCTTTTGCCGCAAAGGATATCACAATCTTAATTAACGGAGAAGAACTTAAAACATCCACGAAGGCGACTTTTGTCGAGGATATGGCGTTCGTGCCTATGGATGAGGTCTTTGAAAGTTTGGGCGCAAGTGTTTCATGGGATGAAGAAAAGATAAAAGCAACGTGCCTGTATAACGATAAAACCGTGGTTATAGACCTTGAAAAATCTGTAGTCATAAAAGATGGACAAGAACTGCCTTTTAATCTTGAACCTGTTGTCAGGGAAGGCGTTGTTATGGTTTCTCTGAAAATTGTTGCGGACAGTCTTGATTGCAGCGTGATATGGAGAGGAAAGGACCGTATTGCAAGCATCAGCTCAAAAAGACCGCTGATGAAGGTTCATTTTCTTGATTGTGGTCAGGCAGAGAGCACTTTTATTGAGCTTACTGATGGAAAGTGTATGCTCATAGATGCGGGTGAAGGCTCTTTCGGAAAAACCCTTGAAAACTTTATAAGGGAAAAGGGATACTCTCATATCGATTATGTGGTTGCTACCCATCCTCACAGCGACCATATAGGCGGATTGGATTATATAATAAACAAATTTACAATTGGGGAGTTTTATACCTCAAACGTTATTCATGACACTAAATCTTTTGACGATTTGATAAATGCTATTAAAAATAAGGAGATTGAAATCAATCTTGTATCACAGGGAGATACGATCCCCGTTTCTTCTTGTAATGTCAGGGTTCTTTCTCCTGAAAACAGACCGTATATGCGAATGAATAACTATTCGGTAGTGCTTAAAATTGTGTATAATAAAGTAAGTGCTGTGCTTTGTGGCGATGCGGAATCAGACGCAGAACGCGAAATCCGGGAAAATGAAAAAGATTTAAAAACAGATGTTTTGAAAGTAGGTCATCACGGAAGCTTCACTTCAACTTCTTCAGGTTTTCTTAAAACACTGCAACCGCGCGATGCCATAATATCTGTCGGCAAGGATAATGAATACGGATATCCTAACAAACTTGTATTAAATCGCCTGGAAAATCACGGGATAAAGATACATCGTACAGACGAAAAGGGGAATATAACCATGGTAACAGATGGATATATTCATATTGTAGTAGGTGAAAAATAATGGCTAACTTAATAGTATCATTTAATGTCGTAGCACCCCTTCTGATACTGATGCTCCTCGGCGGATTTTTGCTGAGGGTACATATTTTTGATACCCCCACGGTTAAAAAAATGAATGCCGCGGTTTTCAGAGTGTTCCTTCCGGCTATGATATTCAATAATATATATAAATCGTCAGTAGAAGATGTAAAGGATATAAAAACGGCTCTTTACATCGTGGCGATAATTATCTTTATGAATATTGCATCGGTTCTTTATGTGATGCTTTTTGAAAAAGATAATAAAAAACGCGGTGTTATGGTACAGGGGGCGTGCCGCAGTAACTTTGTTATTTTCGGACTTCCAATCTGCACACTTATTTGCGGTGACGAAATATTGGGTAAGGTAGCAATAGCTGTGGCGATTGTTGTTCCTGTTCTCAATGTTTTTGCAGTAGTGGCTCTTGAAGTGTTCCGTGGCGGAAAACCCAGCATCAAAAAAATATTAAAAGGCATTATAAAAAATCCTCTTATAATTGCATCTGCAATAGGTATTGTTGTGCTTGTAACGAGAATCAAACTTCCGACTATAATAGAAAACGCAATTGGGGATGTTGCCAAAATCGGAACACCTCTTGCGCTTATTCTTTTAGGTGCATCTGTTAATTTCAGCACAATAAAGGGAAATCTTAAACAGCTTATAGCCGCAATATCGGGAAAACTTATAGTAATGCCCCTTGTCGGATTTACAGTTGCTGCACTTATGGGAATGAGGGAAGGCGATATGGCACTTCTTATCGCGGCGTTTGCTTCTCCCACGGCAGTGTCTTCATATCCTATGGCACTTGAAATGGGTGGAGACGGCGACCTTGCGGCGCAGATTGTCGCATTTTGCACCGCTTTTTGCATCATAACAGTATTCTTGTGGGTGTTTATACTGAAACAACTTGGTTTGATATAAAATATTGTAGGAGGGTTAATTTGTGAAAAAAGTGATCTTATCAGTTTGCTTATTGTTATCTGCGGCTATGTCTTTGTTTATAACTGTTAATGCTAATGAGCAAGCGATCGATGTCAGATATGAGATAATTGAAGATGCAAACTTATATGACGGACTGGTAATTGAATGTCATGGGGAAATCAAGGCATATAAAGATGGCGCATTTTTGTGGAGTTATACTACCGAAACAGCTTCAATAAATCCGGAAGTTGAGACAATATCGAATATTTACATAAATAGTGACACAGTTTATGTTGCTGTAAATCATGTGTTGTACGCACTTGATATAAACAGTGGATATATCAAGTGGACGATAAGTGATGTCGGAGCAGGAAACTGCCTTGAATTTGACGGTTATGGTAATGTTTACATAAGCGGTTTTTATGGACCGGATTTAGTAGTCATTGATAAGAACGGAAATGAATTATACCGAGAGGATAATCCTGATTATAGCTGGGTAGATGAACTGAAGATTGTGGGAAATGTATTAAACATTCACTATTGGAGTGGAGCCGATGGAGAAGGATCCGCAAGCATGGATATATCTCAGTTCATACCTGAAAGTGTGGGCGTTATATTAAACGGCTGCAAAGTCGAATTTGATCAGGAACCTGTTATCCAGAATGGTCGTACGCTTGTCCCGATAAGAGCCGTTGTTGAGATGATGGGGGGAAGTGTTGCATGGGATGAATTGACCAGAACTACCGAGCTAAAATATAGTGGTAAAACTATTAAACTTACAATAGACAGCAATGTCGCATATTTAGACGGAATAGAAAAGAACTTAGATGTTGCACCGCAGATTATAAACGGAAGAACTCTTATGCCGATAAGGTTTGTGGCAGAAAGTTTCGGCTTTACTGTGGATTGGAATGCGGATACCCAAACAGTTATTATTATTCCTTTAGAAAGCGGATATGAAGGTCTCGATTTACTCAATTGTATCGGCAAAACAAAAGAAGAGAATACAAGAATATATGGCGAAATAGTTGGGGCTGAATATTGGCTTGGCGGTAAATACTACAGACATGATGCCTTGAAGTCACTTTTGTTTTATGACCACGACAACTACAATTATGACATAAATGATGATGTGCCTCAAAATGTGACTTGCAGTCATATCCTTCTAAATTTAAGTGAATGGTTAAAAACCCCGGATAAGATAACTTATACAATTGAAGAACTGAAAAATATTCTTGGTGAATACGAGTTTGTAAATGATTTAGAAAATGAATTCTACCCTCTATGTTTTTATAAGTTTTCATATGGAGATTACAATATCACAATTGAAAGTGATCATGTAAATCCGCTGGTTAAAGAGGCAACTGTCACAAAGAAATAAAGTTATAGCTTGTTTTCAAATACTAAAAAAGGAATGTGCAAAGCACATTCCTTTTTTGTATGAGTAATCCTGTAAGCCGAGTTCTGTCATTTAAAACGGTCATCTATCTACGCCATATATCTCTATATGGCTCCAGCCGTCCTTCGGATTATAGGTCGGACCAACCAATCCTGTCGACGTTGCTTCGGATGGGGTTTACATGGCACAAAGCGTTACCGCAATGTCGGTGGGCTCTTACCCCGCCTTTCCACCCTTACCTGCAAAAGCAGGCGGTTTATTTCTGTTGCACTTTCCTTAAAGTCGCCTCCACCGGGATTTCTCCGGCATCCTGTCCTATGAAGCTCGGACTTTCCTCATCAGTATAAATACTGCCGCGACCGTTCAGATTACTCAATGTTGGTTAGTTTATCATAAAATATTATCCGTGTCAATAAGAGGAGATACCTCCGCCTGACTCACAATCATCTCAAGATTTTTGCCAAACGCTTTTAACAAAGCTTCCTTAATTATATACGGCGCAATCTTCTCGCTGTCAAAATGGCGCATCTCGATAAAATCAGTTGTGTCATCAATTTTAAGTGCGCCCATTTCGTGGTGCTTAAGGTCGCCCGAAATATAAACATCTGCACCGAGAGATTTTGCGATATCGACAAGCTCTCCGCCACCACCGCCGTTGCAAACTGCAACTGTATTGATTTCTTTATCTGTAGTAAATGTTGAGAAAAGTTTTTCAATACCAAACTCTTTTTTTATCCTGTCACAAAGAGATTTTGCAGTAGTGCCTTTTTCCGTTTTGCAAAGTCTTCCTAAATTCCCTTCAAGATTTGAAATCGGGGAGAGGTCAAGCATCTGACAAACAGTATCGGTAAGTCCACCGGGCGCGCTGTCAAAGTTTGTGTGCGCGCTGTATATGGAAATTCCGTTTTCAAGAGCAGAAACAAGCATTTCGCCTGCATCGGTATCATCGTTTACATTTTTTATCGGATTAAATATAACGGGATGATGAGTGATTATAAGCTCTGCACCTTTGTCAATCGCTTCCTGCACCACGAACTTGTTTGCGTCAAGGCACAAAATAACTGTTGAAACCTCTTTATCGCGCCTGCCGACAAGAAGCCCGATATTATCAAAATCCTCCGCAAATTCGGGAGGGAATTTGTTTTCAATTAAATCTGTTATTTCGGAAAGCTTAACCATTGTGCTCCTCCTTTAAAAGTTTCTCATACTCATCCTTAAGGTGAAGAAAATAGCTTTTCTTTTCACTTGTACTATCCTTCATATTTTCAAGGACTGTGTTGATTTCGTAAAGTCTGTACCGAACATAATCGAAAAAGAGTGGTTCTTTCTTTTTTATTAAGACGGGACCGATTTCCTTTTCAACTTCAGAAAGGTTTTGCCCCTCTCCGCGCATAACAAGCATAGCCGTATACATTTTACGCTCTTCCTTGCATACTGCCTCGTCACAGATTACGTATCCGTGTGATGAAAGATATTCGCGCAAATGTTTGTGTGCAGTCTGCATCTGCAGTACGAAATATTTGCATCCTTTTTCATTTTCAAGGATTTCGGCAATAGTTTCTCCACCCATTCCGGCAATTATAGCACATTCAACCTCGCCGTCGGAAATCTTTTCAAAACCATTTGAAAGACGGGTTTCAATCTTGTCCGAAACCTCGAAAAGAGCAATATTATTATCGGCTTGTGCAAGAGGCCCTTTTTTTATGTCGGCGGCTATTATTTTGTCAGCTATGCCCTTCTTCGCAAGATAAATTGCAACATACGCGTGGTCGGTACCAATATCACAAAGCGACTTGCACTTCGGCACGAGACTTGCAATCATACGAAGTCGGGGAGTGAGTGATTTTTCTATATTTAACATAATTTCACCTTATAAATTAACTGCAGCAATTCCTTGCTGCAGTATTTTTTGCCGTATAGGAATTTGTGAGTGTTTATCGCGCGCAACCTTTGTCAGTTATAATTGGGTTGGAACGCGAAGTGGGTGAAGCGGCACGCTTCTTTTTAGCAAAGGTCAGCTACAACCTTGTTGATTACCTTACCATCAGCCTTGCCCTTGAGTTCTGCCATAACGGTTTTCATTATCATACCCTTATTCTTGGTAGCAATAACGTCAGCGTATTTTTCAAGGAGAAGCGCTTTGATTTCTTCTTCGCCCATCTGCGCAGGTGCGTATTCCTTGATGATTTCGTAGTTTGTTGTGTATTCTGCGATAAGGTCTTCTCTTTCAGCCGGGCAGGTATCAAGCTGCTCTTTTGCTGATTTAAGTTCCTTCAGAATTACCATATCTGTAATTTCTTCTGTGATGTTGTCGCGTGTGCCGTTGTCAATAGCATACTTTTTTACTGCCGCGATAAGAGAAGAGATAACGTTCTTTTTTACCTTTTCGCCTGATTTCATAGCGGCAATCATGTCTTTTTGCAACTGCTCAATTGTCATTTTTATCAATCCTTTCAATTTGGCATAAGACCACTGTCTGCCATACTTACAAATTTTTCGGTGGATACGGAAATAATATGGTCAATTACTTCAATATCCATTCCTTCTAAAATATTACAAAGCTGCGAAGTCAGAACCCTGTCGTTCTCCGAAGCATATGCTCCCGATGACGGATGATTGTGGGCAAGTATAACTGCCGACGCGTTATGCTTCAGCGCACACGCCACAACCTTCCTTGGATGAACGTTTGCCTGCGATACAGTCCCCTCGTCAAGAATTTCAAAAGCAAGAACGCGCCGTTGTGTGTCAAGGCATATTATCGCAAAGACCTCGTGCTTTTCGCAACCTATCATACTGCATACAAATTGTCCTGCATCCTGCGAAGTCTGTATAAATTTCTTTTCCCTCGCTGAAAGCGATGTGTAGTAACCTGCCAGCGCGGGAATCATTTTGATAAGCGTTGCGGTATGCTTTTTAACCCCTTTAACCTCGCAAAGCTGTTCAATGGATGCATTAAATACTGCGCTTGGTGTTTTGAATTTGTCAAGCAACATATGTGCAATCGGATTTACGTCGCCTTGGGGAATTGAGTAATAAAGCACCAATTCGAGCACCTCGTAATCGGTGAATGCATCAAATCCCTCTTTCAGGAATTTGTCTTTCACGCGGTCTCTGTGTTTTTTATGAAGCTCTGGTGTTACGTTGTCATGCATAAAAATTCTTCCTTTGTTATAAGTGCGTTCAGTGCATCCACAAGCGCATTTGTGGAAATACCTGTGGGAATATCCAGGCTTTTGCACAAAGATGCACGTGCGGCGGCACTTTGTGCGCCGCCGTACAAGCCTGCATCGTATAAATCTGTTTTCGTTATTTTATCTGTACGCATTTCATTGCTTGCGTATTTTGAAAGTATCTCGGAAAGTACTTCTTCAGATATACCTTCAACACCAAGCTTGCCCTCTTTTGAAGAGGTGCTCTTTCTCTTTTCCTTACCAAATATTTCAGGGATGTACGCTTGCTTTATTTCGCCATTATCAATAAATGACTTTATATGATTGCGAATCATAAAACCGGCCCTGTCCGAATCGGTAAGAATCAGTATTCCGCGCTCTTTTGCAAGTCTTTTAAGAAATGCGCGCTTTTCCTTGTCGTTAAAAACACGAAAGCCCTCTGTCGTAAAAATGGGCGAGGAGCAGATGCGTTCAAGTCGCATCTTGTCGTATTTTCCCTCGACAATAATTGCTTCCTTTATATTTATCATCAGTTCGTCTCAATAAGTCCGTAGTTTCCGTCCTTGCGACGATAAACTATATCTGTTGTGTTTGTTTGTGCATTTTTGAAAATGTAGAAAGAATGTCCTAGAAGATTCATCTGCAAAACTGCTTCTTCCGCGCTCATGGGCTTGACCTGATGAGTTTTGGTTTTAACAATCTTGATTTCGTCATCATCTTGTTCGGGTACGTCTAAAAAGAAATCAATCTCCTTGGATACACCTTCGCGAAGACGCTTTGCAAGACGTGTCTTATTCTTTCTTATCTGACGTGTGATTGAATCTACAATATCGTCTGCAGCATTATAAACTTCCTCGTTGCGCTCTTCCGCGCGGTAAATCATATCTGCCGTACGGATTGTAACTTCCACAATCATCTTGTCCTTCTGCTCGCTTACCACAATGTCAGCGGAGGCCTCGTCATTGAAGAACTTGCCCAACTTGTCGATTTTCTTGATGAGCATTTCCTTCTTTTCATTACCGAGCTCAACTTTTCTTGCATAGATGTTAGTCTTCATATATGATCCTCCTTAATAGCCGAAAAGAGGTACAATATATACCGACTTTGTCGGCTTTGTTTTGAAGAGATTCACTCTTCTTACCTTTATTATACTATATAATGTGCGATTAGTAAATAAATTTTTCAAAAAATATGTACAGAAAGTGTCTTGTACTATATTTAGACACAAGATATTGTGCTTTTTTGTGTTAAGTTTATGTTACAAGAGGGGATAAAAACCTTCAAAAACCGCTATATATAGGCAAAAACCGGCATTTTTTACAAAAAACTAAAAAACACCAATATATTGTTATTTGGTATTGACAACGCAACTATATGTTGTTATAATTAGTGTACACGACTTTGATAAATAATGTTTTGGAGGGGAAACCATGAAAATAATAAAAAGAAGTGGTGCTGAAGTAACATTTGATGCCGAGAAAATCGTCATCGCTGTTACCAAGGCAAACGAAAGCGTAGTTCCCAGCAGCAGAATGAGTGCAATCCAGATTAAGCGTATTGCGGAAGACGTTGAAAGTGCGGCTGCAAATATGAACCGTTCATTAAGCGTGGAAGAAATTCAGGATATGGTCGAGGATCAGATCATGAATCAGCGCGCATTTGACGTAGCTCGCAGATACATTACATATCGTTACAACCGTGCGCTCGTTCGTAAGTCTAATACAACTGACGAACAGATTTTAAGCCTCATCGAATGCAATAACGAAGAAGTTAAGCAGGAAAACTCAAACAAGAATCCTACCGTTAACAGTGTTCAGCGTGACTATATGGCAGGCGAAGTTAGTAAGGATATTACAAGAACAATTCTTCTTTCTCCTGACATCGTTGCCGCGCACGAACAGGGTATTATTCATTTCCACGATGCTGACTACTTTGCACAGCATATGCACAACTGTGACCTTGTAAACCTTGAAGATATGCTTCAGAACGGCACAGTTATCAGCGGTACAATGATTGAAAAGCCTCACAGCTTCTCAACAGCTTGTAATATCTCGACACAGATTATTGCGCAGGTTGCATCTTGTCAGTACGGTGGACAGAGTATTTCTCTTACACACCTTGCACCTTTTGTTGACATCAGCCGTCAGAAAATTCGCAAGCAGGTTGAAGAAGAGATGGCTCTCATCGGCGAAAAGTATGATGAAGAGAAAATTGCTCAGATTGCTGAAAAGAGACTTCGTGAAGAAGTTAAAAACGGTGTACAGATGATTCAGTATCAGGTTGTAACTCTTATGACAACTAACGGTCAGGCACCTTTCGTTACAGTATTTATGTACCTTAACGAAGCGAAGAATGAACAGGAAAAGGCTGACCTTGCCCTTATTATTGAAGAAACACTT
>JAZREK010000066.1:0-3348 GCA_045660765.1 Clostridia bacterium | reverse complement strand
CTCCAACTTGTTCTTGCAACTGTGGTTGTCCGACAAGTGAAAAAACAGAGATTGTAAACGAATGTTGAGGCGAAGCGGTAAACGGTATCTGCTGTATTAAGGTTTTAGGAGCAGGCTGTGCATCCTGCCATCAGCAGTACGAGTATGCAAAAGAAGCTGTGAAGAATATGGGACTCTCTTTAGAGGTAGAGTACATCACCGATATGGCGAAAGTTATGGAATACGGTGTTATGAGTATGCCGGCTCTTGTTGTAAACGAAAAAGTGGTCTCTTACGGTAACGTGTTAAAGGTGTCTGCTGTGGAAGAACTACTTGACAAGTTTTACAGAAACAATTAAAATCAAATAACTCTTTGCACTGCATTCAGCTACAGTACAAACTGATCAGACCGGAGCGTTTTCGCTCGGAGTCGGGTTACCTTGGTAACAGTGGATATTACCCACGGGACAGTACGTTACACTACTGCTCTCGTGGGTATTTCTCATACACGAGAGATAAGACGCATAGAGTTATACTATATTCTCTCGGAGGTAATTTTATGAAACAAAATCTCAAACACGAAACGGTTTTATCGGTAGATGAATTTGAAAAAAACGCTGTTAAGGTATCGCTTGTCAGCATTATCGGCAACACCGTGTTATCACTTTTCAAGATAATGGCGGGTATTTTCGCTCACTCCGGTGCTATGATCAGCGATGCTGTTCATTCTGCATCGGATGTGCTGAGTAGTATTATTGTCATTATTGGTGTTAAAATCTCAGCGAAGGAATCGGATAAGGATCATCCTTACGGTCATGAACGGTTTGAATGTGTTGCCGCAATTGTTTTGGCAGTCATTCTTCTTATAAGCGGTTTGTTTATAGGTCACACTGCAATTGAGAAGATTGTTTCGGATAATACAGAGGTAATTGAGGTTCCCGGAATACTCGCTCTTATTGCGGCTATTGTTTCTATTGCATCAAAAGAAACGATGTATTGGTATACGAGATTCTTCGCATTACGTTTGGACTCCGGTGCATTGATGGCTGATGCCTGGCATCATCGCAGTGATGCGTTTTCGTCTATCGGCGCACTTATCGGTATTTTGGGTGCAAGAATGGGATATCCGCTGATGGATACTGTAGCAAGCCTTGTTATCTGCATTTTTATCGTAAAAGCAGCCTATGACATTTTTAAGGACGCCATAAATAAAATGATTGACCGTTCCTGCAACGAAGAAGTAGAAAAGGATATATTGAAATGTGCTTTGGAGCAGGATGGTGTTTGTGGTGTAGATTCTATTCAAACGCGTGTATTTGGCAACAAAATCTATGTTGACATTGCGATATTGGCAAATAATGAAATTACGCTTACACAAAGCCACCAAATTGCAAGTCGGGTACATGATGCGCTTGAAGGCAAATTCGAGAAAATCAAACACATTACAGTTTGTGTTAATCCGTTGCAAAACGAATGCGTCAAGGAGAATGTTCAGCCGAATAGAAAAAAGATAGCCTTTATCTGCGTACACAATTCCTGCCGCAGACAGATTGCCGAAACTCTTGGAAAGCATCTAAGAGGTGACGAATTTGACTTTTACTCAGCAGGAACAGAAACGAAACCGCAGATCAACCAAGATGCTGTCAGACTGATGAAACAGCTTTACGGCAACGATATGGAGCAGACACAATACAGCAAGACCTTTGATAAAATTCCATCCCCTGATATTGCTATCTCTATGGGGTGTGATGTTGGATGTCCTTTCATTGGCAGAGCCTTTGATGATAATTGGGGCTTGCCCGATCCTACGGGACAAAACGATGAGGCGTTTATTGCAGTAATTAAAGGTATTGAAAATAACATCAAACACTTGTAAAAAATAGGCGGTGATATGGCTTTCATATCACCGCCTAATCTTTTTAACTGTTATAATTTCCGAAAAGGAGTTGATAACATGAGAACTTACACCCAAGAAGAAAAGCAAGCGGTCATTGACCGTGTTATATCCGGTGAACCGTCGGCACATATCCTTGCTGACACCGGCATACCCAAGAGTACCTTTTACAGTTGGTTACGCATTTACCGTGAGGAGCAAGAACTGTCTAAGCGAAAGACGGTAAATATCCGCAATTTTCGTCTGCTCGAAAACAAGGTCGCACGTTTAGAAAGCATCGTTGAAATATTGAAATCTGCGACCTGCACGCCGAAGTCACCATTGAAGCAACGACTATATGTTGCCGAGCAACTTTACGGAAAATATAACGTGCACGTAATCTGTGATGCGTTTGACATTCCTCGCGGAACATTTTACAACCACGTTCTCCGCAATAAGAAAGACAACACGTGGTATGCAAAACGCCGTGAAGAATTGCGGCTTCGCATACAGGAGATCTACGACGAAAGTAATCAGATCTTTGGTGCTGTCAAAATTGCGGCAGTTATGAAAAGCGAAGGATTCAAGGTAAGCAATGAAATGGTACGCACGCTTATGCGTGATATGGGATTGGTTAGCATTCGCCAGTCTGCAAAGAAACTATACGAGGACGAAGGACGCAAATACAAAAATCACCTCAACCAAGAGTTTGACACAACCAAACCGAACGAAGTGTGGGTTAGTGATGTTACCTATTTCAAGTACGGCGAAAACGCTTATTACATTTGCGTGATTATTGACTTGTTTTCACGTATGGTCGTGGGTTATAAAATCGGAAAGACCAACAGCACTCAACTTGTAAAATCAACTTTTCAAATTGCCTATAAAGCACGTCAACCGGATTCAAGTATGATATTCCACACTGACCGTGGCGGCAACTATCGTTCCAAAACGATGAACGACTATATGCGGTCACTACACATCACGCACTCTTTTTCACGTGCGCACGTGCCGTATGACAACTCTGTAATGGAATCGTTCTTTGCTTCTTTGAAACGCGAAGAATTATATCGCACGAAATACCGTTCAGAGGCAGACTTCCGAAGCGCAGTAGACAAGTACATAATTTTCTACAACACCAAACGTCCACACAGGAAATTACAATACAAGACTCCTGAACAGAAGGAAGAAGAATACGCCTTGAAATTAGGGGATTTATAAGACACGTACAGATAGACTGATGGGTTCGAAAAGGTTTGTTTTTCAATCTTCTAATTGCCGAATTTGAGTTTTTCTGTTTTTAGTCCAGCTGATAAAAAGAAAATGCGACCTCGAAAAGCCGCATAAATACTAGATTTTATAATAAAAACACCATTGAGTCTGAACTTGAGGGTTCAGATTTCAATGGTGTCTTTAGATGGCAGAGGATGAGGGATTCGAACCCCCGCAAACGGAGTCAGAGTCCGGTGTGCTACCGTTACACTAATCCTCTGTGT
>JAZREK010000065.1:0-8850 GCA_045660765.1 Clostridia bacterium | reverse complement strand
AGCCTGTGCAGCAACACGACCAACACTCTTACCGGTTGCATCGATAATGTACCATTTTCTCTGAACCTGACCTGCTTTTTCCATAGTGGTCTTCATGTGGTTTTCCTCCTAAAAATAATAATTTCTTTTTTCAGCAAGAGTAATTGTAATACATATTGGCGGAAATGTCAACACATTTTTTAAAATAATTTAATTTATAATACTGTTACTCGCGTTTTCTCTTGTTTTCTCTCATATACTCTTTTATTCTCACGTGGCAAATTAGAAATTTTTTAAAAATATCTGTGTTGAAGTCACTTGATTTTTGTTGTATAATAGGAAAAGAATATATAAAAGGAAGAAACACAAATGCAGAAACTCTTAAGCTATCTGCGCCGTGGCGTGGATGAATACAATATGATAAATGAAGGCGACCATATAACTGTCGGCGTGTCGGGTGGTAAGGACTCTTTGGCACTTCTTTGCGGACTTGCGAAGCTTCGCGATTTTTATCCCAAGAAGTTTACGCTTTCCGCGGTGACACTTGATATGGGATTCGGTATGGATTTTTCGCCCGTCAGTAAGTTGTGCGAGGAACTTGATGTTCCCTATGTATTGAAGCACACCGATATTGCCGAAATTATATTTAATATAAGGAAGGAATCTAATCCCTGTTCGCTTTGTGCGAAGATGCGCCGAGGTGCGCTTCACGATGCGGCACTTGAACTTGGAAGTCACAAGGTCGCACTCGGTCATCATAACGATGACGCGCTTGATACGTTTATGCTCTCGCTCGTGTACGAGGGACGAATAAACTGCTTTTCGCCAGTAACGTATCTTGACCGCAAGGATATTACACTTATCCGTCCGCTTGTTTATGCACCTGAAACTTATATTACGGGGTTTGCAAAAAGAATGGAGCTTCCCGTTGTGCATAATAAATGCCCCGAAGACAAGCGCAGTAAAAGAGAATATGTAAAGAATCTTATAAAATCGCTTGAAAAGGAAAATCCGGGATTCAAGACGAGACTTTTTACGGCCATAGAGGGCGGCAACGTGGGAGGATTCGGTGTTAAAGGATGCGATATAGCAGCGCAGATCGAAAAACGCGATTTATAACAATAAAGCAGTTTTATTAAGTTTATTAACAACTGTGCTTTAATAATTTAATGAAGAAACCCACTCATTTTGAGTGGGTTTCTGTTTTTATGCGTTTTCTCCGCGCAAACTTCACCCGCGGAGTATCTATATACACCTACGGGTTCAGTTTACGCGCTCTGCACTACTCTCTCGCATCCTTGGCGGTGTTGAGGAGGCTGGGAGAAAGTGGTGCATTGTGCTCTTTGTCATTGCGAGCGCATATGGGGGGACGGGGTGGCTTTTGTAAGCCGAAGGCGTAACAAAAATGACCTGTCCCCAAACAAGAGGTGCTGCTTTATTCCGTCCGTTAAATTAAATCCCAGAATAAATCTGTAAATTCTGCCGGGTTTTCGATTGAAAGGTCTGCAATCAAAAGCGCCTGATTATAAAGGAGCTTGCCGAGTTTTGCACATCTGTCCTTGTCAAGCTGCCACATATCAAGAAGCATATAAAACGCCTTGTGAGTGGGGTTTATTTCAAGAACGCGCTGTGCCTTGATGTCGGGGTGGTCACCGGGGATTGTTGCGAAATATTTTTCCATTTCAAGCGACACTTCGCCGTCTGTTGTAAGGCAAACGGGGTGTGATTTAAGTTTGTTTGAAAGGCGGACAGCGATAACCTTGCCGTCAAGATTGTCGCGGAGATAATCAAGCATAACCTGATTTTCTTCCTGCTTCATTGCGATGTCGCTCTTTTCCTCTTCGGTTTCGATGCCGAGATCCTTGTCGTTGATGCTCCTAAACTGCTTGCCGTCGATTTCGCCGAGCATATTTACAACAAATTCGTCAACCTCATGGGTCATATAAAGGATAGAGTAGCCCTTGTCCTTAATCTGCTCGGTCTGGGGGAGGTTGTCAATCTTATTAACAGTTTCGCCACACGCATAGTAGATGTATTTCTGGTCGGCGGGCATAAGCTCAACGTAACGCTCAAGAGTGACGAGTTTCTTCTCGCCTGATGCGTAGTAGAGAATGAGGTCTTTCAAAAGGTCACGATGTGCGCCGTAATCGGACACGATACCGTATTTAAGCTGAAGACCGAAGCTCTGCCAGAACTTTTCGTAGTTTTCGGGATCGTTACTCTGGAGCTTTTTAAGTTCCTGCTTGATTTTCTTTTCAATATTGTTGCGGATTGCAAGAAGCTGACGGTCGTGCTGAAGCATTTCGCGGGAAATGTTAAGCGAGAGATCCTGCGAATCGACAACGCCCTTCACAAAACGGAAATGTTCGGGAATCAAATCCTCGCAACTGTCCATAATCATAACGCCTGATGAATAGAGCTCGAGCCCTTTCTGATATTCCTTGGTGTAATAACCCATAGGAGTAGCGGACGGCACGAAAAGGAGTGCCTTATAAGAGAATGCACCTTCAACATCGGCGCGGATTGTCAGCGCGGGGTTTTCCGCGTCATAGAACTTTTCCTTATAGAAGCGGTTGAGGTCGTCTTCGGAAGTTTCGTCCTTGCTTCTCTGCCAGAGGGGAACCATGCTGTTTACGGTTTCTTCCTCGATATACTTTTCGTATTCGGGTTTGTCGGAATCGGGCTTTTCAATCTTGCGCGATTTTTCAACATCCATCTTTATTGGGTAGCGGATGTAGTCGGAATATTTCTTCACAAGTCCGCGGAGCATATAGATTTCGAGGTATTCGCTGTAACGTTCGTCCTCGGTATCTTCCTTGAGCTTGATATAGATGTCTGTACCGTTTGTTTCCTTGTTTATTTCGGTAATTGTGTAACCGTCTGCACCGTCGGATTCCCAGCAGTACGCGGTATCTGTGCCGAATGACTTGGTAATAACGGTTACCTTTTCAGCAACCATAAACGCGCTGTAAAAACCGACACCGAACTGACCGATGATTGAGATGTCTTCCTGTTTTTCCATATCGGTCTTGAAATCGAGCGAACCGCTTTTTGCGATTGTGCCGAGGTTCTTTTCAAGGTCCTGCGCAGTCATACCGATACCGTTGTCGCTGATTTTTATGATGCGCTTATCCTTGTCGGTGGTAACCTTTATGAAAAGGTCTTCGCGACTGATACCCTTTGCCTCGTTCGTGATTGATTTGTAGCAAAGTTTGTCGAGCGCATCAGACGCGTTTGATATAAGTTCACGAAGGAATATTTCCTTGTGCGTATAGATTGAATTAATCATCATATCCAAAAGCTTTTTGGATTCTGCTTTGAATTGCTTTTTAGCCATGATAAAAACTCCTTTCATAAGTCAATATAGTTTAACATTATTAGTAAATTTTGTCAAGGCAGGGGAGTGAGTGCGGAATACGGAGTGTTTTTTATCATAAAGAAGATGAGAAGGGAGAAAGTAGTGCAGAGCGTGTAAACTGAACCCGTAGGTGTATATAGATACTCCGCGGGTGAAGTTTGCGCGGAGCAAAACGCATAAAAACAGAAACCCGCAAATGTGCGGGTTTCTACAATAAACAATCAAAGAAATAGTTTGTTTTCTTTAGTATCTAAATAAAAGCACACATATAATTCTCTGTTGCGTTTTGTGGTCTGTGCTGCTTTATCACTTCTCAAGAATGGGCATTTCCAATTTTTCGCGTATCTTATTCTCAATCATATCAGTAAATTCAGGGTTTTCAATCATAAACTGCTTAACGTTTTCGCGTCCCTGACCGAGGCGTTCTTCGTTATAGCTGAACCAAGAGCCACCCTTTCTTATAATTTCAAGGTTTGTCGCAACATCGAGGATATTACCCTCTCTTGAAATACCTTTTCCGTACATCATATCAAATTCTGCTTCACGGAAGGGAGGAGCAACCTTGTTCTTTACAATCTTAACGCGTGTGCGGTTGCCGATGAATTCGCTACCGTTTTTAAGTGTTTCAACACGACGCACATCCATACGAACAGATGCGTAGAACTTAAGCGCGCGACCGCCGGCAGTTGTTTCGGGGTTGCCGTACATAACACCGATTTTTTCACGGAGCTGGTTGATGAAAATACAGATAGTGTTGCTCTTGTTAACGACACCTGCAAGTTTACGGAGCGCCTGGCTCATAAGTCGTGCCTGAACACCAACGTGGCTGTCACCCATTTCGCCGTCAATTTCAGCCTTGGGAACAAGAGCCGCAACAGAGTCAACAACGATTACGTCAATCGCACCGCTACGAACAAGAGATTCGGTGATTTCAAGTGCCTGTTCACCAGTATCGGGCTGTGACACAACGAGCGAATCAACATCAACGCCAAGTGCCTCGGCATATGTAGGATCAAGTGCGTGTTCAGCATCAATAAACGCCGCTTCACCGCCACGCTTCTGCGCCTCGGCAATGATATGAAGAGCGATTGTTGTCTTACCACTTGATTCAGGTCCGTAGATTTCAATAATTCTGCCCTTGGGCACACCGCCGATACCGGGCGCGATATCAAGTGAGAGCGCACCTGTAGGGATAGAATCTACATTATAATGAGCACTTTCGCCAAGACGCATAACAGAACCTTTACCGAACTGTTTTTCAATCTGCGCCATCGCGAGAGCGAGAGCTTCTTTCTTTTCGTTAGACATATATATCAATCCTTTCCGCAAAAAGTTTTTAATGCGAACATCTGTTCTTATTATAAAATGGATTTTTTATTTTGTCAATACTTTTTCCGCAACTAGTTGAAAAACTTGTTGGCAAGTTTTTTCTCTTACTTCGTCGCGTGTGCCTGAAAGGTTGAGTTTTCTTACTTCTTCCCCGTTTTTGTCGGCAAGCGCGATATACACGAGTCCGACGGGTTTTTCGGGAGTACCGCCACCGGGTCCTGCGATGCCAGTAACCGATACTGCGATGTCGCTTCCCGAAACTTTGCGTGCACCGATTGCCATTTCGCGCGCACATTCGCTCGAAACTGCACCGTGTGTTTCAAGTGTTTCGTGCGACACGCCCAAGATATTTTCCTTTGCCTCGTTGGCATAGGTGATAAAGCCATAACCATAAATGGCGCTGACACCCGAAAACGATGTAATAATCTTTCCGAGCGACCCACCGGTACAGCTTTCGGCTGTGGAAATGGTTATTTTATTTTCAATAAGTTGGGAAATTACTTTTTCGTACATAAACCTAGCACTCCTTTTGTTTGGGGTTGATTTCCCCGGTAGCGGGGAAAATGTCCGAAGGACAAAAGGGGCCCGCCGCAGGAAGCGGAGGTCGTTTTAGTTACGCCTTCGGCTTACAAAAAACACCCCGTCCTCCAAAGTGCGTTTTATTTACTGCGTGCGAGCCGCCACATCTCGTTTGGGGACGGGTCCATTTTTTGTGCACCTACGGATTACAAAAATGTCCCCGTCCCCAAAAAGAAAGGTGCTTTTATACACTCTGTCAATGCAAGTACAGATGGGAGAAAGTGGTGCAGAGCGTGTAAACTGAACCCGTAGGTGTATATATATACTCCGCGGGTGAAGTTTGCGCGGAACAAAACGCATAAAATCCGAAATCCGCAGACGGATTTCTACCATAAATTATAAAAGAACTATTGTTGAAAACTTAAATAAAAGAGAAACAACAACAAATTTTTTCGCGTTTTGTGGTCGGTGCCGCTTTATCACATCTGCGGTTCAATGAGTACCCAATCGGTTTCATCTACCGCCTTCTGCACCCAATATTCCATATCAATCTTACTCTGGCTTTCCATAATTTTATCCAGAGTAGGCTTCGTTGTCGGGTGCTTGGGAGTAAATACTGTACAGCAATCTTCATAAGGAAGAATAGATGTTTCAAATGTACCGATTTTTCTTGCAATAGTAACGATTTCGTCCTTGTCCATACCGATAAGCGGACGGAAAACGGGGATTGTGGTCATAACTTCGTTCGTTACGCCGAGCGCGTGAATAGTCTGGCTTGCAACCTGACCTAAACTTTCGCCCGTAATAAGCGCAAGGGAATTGTTTTTAAGTGCAATTCTTTCCGCAGCCATCATCATCATTCTTCTCATAATGAGAGTCAGGTGGTCTTCGGGACAGTTGTCGCGTATTGCGAGCTGTTGTTCTGTAAACGGAACTATATAAAGGTTAAATCTGCCTGTGTATCCTGCAACAATTCGCGCAAGTTCAATTACCTTTTCCTTTGCGCGCTCACTTGTGTACGGAGGCGAGAAGAAATGCACCGCGTCAAGTTCAACACCGCGTTTTGCAATCATCCATGCTGCAACGGGGCTGTCGATACCGCCTGAAAGGAGGATTGTCGCCTTACCGCTACTGCCTGTGGGCATACCGCCGGGGCCTTCACATTGTGCGCTGTTTGCGTAAACGTATGCTTCGTTTTCGCGGATTTCAACGCGGACGGTTACTTCGGGACTTTGCACATCAACTTTCAGTTTGTGAAGTCTTGAAAGGATTGCGCCACCCATTTCACGGCTGATTTCGGGCGAGCCGAGGGGGAATTTCTTGTCGCTTCTTTTTGCCTCTACCTTGAAAGTTTTTGCGCCGTAAAGTGCATCAATGACATAGTCAGCACCCTCGGACATAATTACGTCCATACTTTTAGGGAAAACGCCAGCCTTGGCAATAAAGATTATGCCGAAAACCTTTCTCATTTTCTCCATAAGTGCGTCGGCATCAACATTTTCAGCCGGCTCGATATAGATTACCGCCTGCGCCTTTCTGATTGATGCAATATTTTCCCTGCCGACAACTTTTTTGATGTTGCGGACAAGCATATCCTCGAACTTGCTTCTGTTAAGTCCCTTGAGGATGATTTCACCATATTTTACAAGGATAATTTCTTTCATATTTTTCTCCTTAACCAAAAGCGAGTAATCCGAACTCTGATTTTCAGAGGCGGATTTCTGCTTTCGATGTGTTAAAATACTCGGTAATCCGTCAGGATTACCTGTGTTTTTGCCTTCCGCAAACAAAAATCTGCTCTCTGAAAATTCCAATGACCTGAAACGGATGTAATTTTGAGTAGATTTTGGTGCGGAAGAGGTAGTAATGCTTTGTGCATTACAAGGATGACAATCCAAAAGATACCGAAATTCCACCGTTTCAGGCAGGTTCGGACTATTCTCTTTTGGTTAAACCTGTATATTTTTTGCGATTTCAGTTACTTTTCGTACAACTTCCTCGGCTTCAGCCATTGTGTTATACCTTGAAAGACTGAAACGGATTGCGCTGTCGGGGAGAGGTGCTTCCATTTCGATTAAAACACCGCTTGTATGAGCTCCGCGTGCGCAGGCAGATCCGCTTGAAACATAAATCCCCTCGTTTGAAAGGGCGTTCAGCATAATTTCAGAACGGATTTTGCCGAATGAAATGTTAAGTATATAGGGGCTTTCCTCCGCGCCACCGCCGTTATGAACGGTACCGTCAATTTTGAGGAGGTTTTCTTTCAAATACTCTTTGATTTTACGCACATTTTCGCCATCGGCAAGATTTATAAGTTCACACGCCTTACCGAAACCTGCGATAGCACCGACGTTTTCAGTACCGCTGACGATATTTTTCTCCTGACCGCCACCGAAAACAGAGGGTTTTAAGGTTACTCCCTTTTTGATATAGAGCGCGCCCATACCCTTGGGTCCGTGGATTTTGTGCGAACTGATGCTCAAAAGGTCAATCCCCCACGCAGCGGGCTTTACCGCGATATGTCCGAATGACTGCACCGCGTCAACGTGGAAAAGTGCGCGCGGAGCAATTCTTTTAAGCACACCACTGATTTTTTGCACGGGCATTACTGCGCCCGTTTCGTTGTTGACGTGCATTACGCTGACAAGCACCGTGTCGGGTGTGATTGCGTCCAGTATATCGGTCAGTTTTACTGTTCCGTCTTTCTGCGGTTTTATTCTTACAACGTCGAAACCTTGGGTTTCAAGATGTTTCACAGTTTCAAGCACGGCAGGGTGCTCAACCGATGTGGTTATAACGCGCTTGCCCTTTTTGATGTTTGCCGCACCGAGTATTGCAATATTATCCGCCTGCGTACCGCCCGATGTGAAATAAATCTCGTCGGGAGTGACAGAAAGCGCGTTTGCAACCTTTCTGCGTGCGTCGGTAACAATCTTTTCTGCTTCAAGACCAAGTGCGTGTCGGCTTGACGGATTGCCGAAACTTGTTTTCATATATTCAGTTATTGTGTCAACGACTTCCTGTGCCGGAGGTGTCGTTGCGGAATTGTCAAAATAAATCATAAGTAGCCTCGCGAATGTGATAATTTAGCACTTGTTGATTGGGAGCGCATATGGGGGGACGGGGACATTTTTGTAATCCGTAGGTGCAACAAAAATTGACCTGTCCCCAAACAAGAAGTGGACACATTATTCGTCAAATAAAGATGTCTGCGCCGCACCACCTTCGCCGTCCTTCAGGTAATATCCTGATGACGGAATTGTTCTTGCCTCATATCCTGCGGTGGATTTAAGGGATGTTTCGGGCAGTTCAATTCTGGTAAGAAGTGACTTTCTTCTCATTGTCATAACCTGAACACCCTGAGATGAACGGCTTGTCTTTGTCATAATATCCTTGGTATTAAATACCACGCATTTATCAATATTACTGAAAAGAGCAACCTGACATTCTTCCTTACAATAAAGCATACCGATAATATTACCCTTACCGTAGGCGTATGTCAGTTTCTTTCTGTTGGTTTTTGTTTCGTAACCCTTCATATCAACCTTGGCAACCTTACCACTCTCAAACGCGAACAGCATAAATCCGCCAAAATCGTATGCAGGTGTACAGTAGAGTATCTTCTCGTCAGGCTCCATACCGATAAGGTTGGGCAGATATTCGCC
>JAZREK010000064.1:0-13851 GCA_045660765.1 Clostridia bacterium | reverse complement strand
ATTTGATGCCTTCACCGAAGAATTATCGTCCGCAATCATACGGGGTTTTGTGTGAAGTCCTGTCATATTCAGGACATAGCTTATAAGGGCATTTTCGTTTGTGATTCTGCGCAAAAAATCCCCTGCAATATAAATGCCTGCCTCCTCGTGTCCTGTCGCGTGATAGTTTCCGTTGTAAAAACTTGTAGCGGTAATTTTTCCGAAATCGTGAACAAGTGCCGAGATCATAAAGTACAGCGGTTCTTTTGCGTCTTTACGCATTTTTGCCGCCTCGTCAAGCACCATCATTGTATGGGTGTAAACGTCACCCTCTTTATGATAGATAGTGCTTTGTTCTACCCCTATAAGCTTTTCCACCTCGCTGAACCACGGGGAAAGTTTATTCATTTCTCTTAAAACTTCAAAAAACACAGAAGGTTTATCCGCTTTAAGTAATGCTTTTTTAAGTTCGTCAAACACTCTCTCCGACGAGAGGGGGCTGACATCTATTCCTTTGCATAGTGAGATTGTTTCGGGAGCTACGGTAAGGTCAAACCTTGCCGCAAACTGTGCCGCACGAAAAACGCGAAGCGGGTCTTCCGCAAACGAATTATCATTTACGTGACGAAGGACTTTTCCTTTTAAATCCGCCTGTCCGCCAAAGTGGTCTGTTATCTCACCTGTAAGAATATTCTGCATAAGCGAATTTATCGTAAAATCGCGTCTTTTTGCAGCATTTTCCGACCCCATATAAGGGTCAACATCAATTCTGAAATCACGATGTCCATTTCCTGTCGGAGTTTCCCTGCGAGGCATCGCGATATCAATATTTGTTCCGCTAAGAGTATAAACTCCAAAGCTCTTGCCGATTTCAATTCGACTGCCGACACTATCGAGTATTTTTTCAAGGGTTTCGGGATTAATTCCGTGCACCTCAATATCAATATCCTTGTTTTCTATTCCGAGCAGTCTGTCGCGGACATATCCGCCCACGAAGTATGCTGTACCGCCCTGCTCTTTTACAAGGTTTGCTATTTTATTCACTTTTTCAAAAGAGTCCTGAGCGTACATTTTTACACCTTCTTATCCTAAAAGCACATCGCTTACAAGCATAACGCAAAATCCTACCAAAAGAGCGTAGGTTGCACCACGCTCGTTACCGTGTGCGTGTGTTTCGGGTATCATTTCGTCGCTTATTACATAAAGCATTGTGCCCCCTGCAAATGCAAGTGCAAACGGAAGAATCATAACTGAAACGCTTACCGCAAAATATCCGATAAGAGTTCCTATAACCTCAACTAATCCTGTAAGCATAGCGCATATAAATGTTTTTGACGGTTTTACCCCCGACGCAAGCATCGGAGCGATGATTACCATACCTTCGGGAATATTCTGAAGTGCAATACCGCCGGCAATTAGGAGTGCCTGATTTACATCACCTGAGCCAAAACCTACACCTGCCGCAATACCTTCAGGAAGATTATGAATTGCAATTGCCATCACAAAAAGAAGAACCTTGCTTAAATCCGCATTGTTATGACTTTCAATGTCACTGCCCACAAGGCGATGCAAGTGAGGCACAAGCTTGTCAACAAGATTAAGACAAATTGCACCTGCAAAAATCCCTGCGACAGTTATCAAGAGCGCATATTTTCCACCATACTCAACTGACGGAACAATAAGTCCCAACACCGCTGCCGCAAGCATTATTCCTGCCGCAAACGAAAGTATTATGTCTGAAAATTTATGAGATGCCGACTTAAACAAAAAGCCTATCAGCGCACCAATAACAGTGGCTCCGCCAACGCCGAGAGCCGTAAGTAACACCATTTGCATAATAAACAGTCCTTTATGTAAAATACGGGGGTATGCTCCCGTATTTTATTCTTCGCTGAAGTTATCCTTGCCTACGCCACAAAGAGGGCAAAGAAAATCTTCGGGGATATCTTCAAATTTTGTTCCTGCTTCAATTCCGTTTTCAGGAGAGCCGAGCTCTTCATCATAAACCCAACCGCATACGTCGCATACATACTTTTTCATAACAGTTTCCTCCAATAATCTAATTTTTTATCTCAACAACTCTTTTGCAAGCGCAACGAGTTGTTCTTCACTTTCTTCACTAAGTGCTGATTTAAGCGTAACTGTAGCATCAGTAAAGGTGATGTTTTTACTATTTTCGAGCATCTTTCTCATGGTTTTTGCCGCAACGGGTGCCCATGTACCATTTTCAATGAGTGCAACCGTCTTGTTCTGGAAATTACGCTCAGTCAAATGATTTATAAATTCACGCATAAACGGGAATATGTCATTGTTATATGTTGTCGTTGCAAGAACGATTTTTCCGTAACGGAAAGCGTCTTCTACAGCTTCTGCCATATCGCAACGCGCAAGATCATTTACAGTTACTTTCACACCCATTTCTTCAAGCACAATACGAAGAACATCTACCGCCTTTTTAGTGTTTCCGTAAATTGAGGTGTAGGCAATCATAACGCCTTCACTTTCTGTTTTGTAACTTGACCATATATCGTAAAGGTTTATATAATAGCCGAGATTTTCATTTAAAACAGGTCCGTGCAAGGGGCATATTGTCTGTATGTCAAGTGTCGCCGCCTTTTTGAGAAGCGCCTGTACCTGTGCACCATATTTACCTACGATGCCGATATAGTATCTTCTCGCTTCACACGCCCAATCTTCCTCTACATCAAGAGCACCGAACTTACCAAATCCGTCTGCAGAGAAAAGCACCTTGTCCTTTGAATCGTAGGTAACAATCACTTCAGGCCAGTGAACCATAGGAGCAGTCACAAATGTAAGTGTATGCTCGCCGAGAGAAAGGGTATCTCCTTCTCCTACTACTATTTGCTTTTCAGAAAAATCTATACCAAAAAACTGTTTCATCATAACGAAGGCTTTTGCTGACGAAACGATTTTCGCGCTGGGATAAGCATTTACAAAATTCACTATATTCGCCGAATGGTCAGGTTCCATATGCTGAACAACAAGATAATCGGGGATTCTTTCGCCGAGAGTATTTTTTATATTTCCGAGCCACTCGTCTGTAAAATTAGCATCAACAGTGTCCATTATGGCTATTTTTTCGTCAATTATTGCATATGAATTATATGCCATCCCGTTTGGGACAACGTACTGTCCTTCAAACAAATCTATTTCGTGATCATTTACGCCTATATATTTAATATCGCTTGAAATATACATGAGATAACCTCCTTTTCATCAATCAGAATAATTATATCACACTGTTATCTTAAAGTAAATATTTTGAAAACAAAAACCTTTCATAGAATTGTTACTTTTTCTTGAATTTTGATGAATTTTATGATAAAATGTAATAAAATGGGGTGTTTTAATGAAGACTAAGAGAGAAGGCAGAAGAATAAAGAGTGGCATGCCTATGGATGCGGTATCTCCTTTCATAATGTCCAACAGAGCAGGTTCCTCTAACAGTTTTTCTGCAACTATTGATATTGATAAAATCGAACAGTTAATCTGCGAACAGAGAGAAAACGGTATGGATTCAATCGGAATGATACACGTTTTCATGGCGGCGTATGTGCGTACTGTTTCACAGCTTCCCGGTATAAACAGATTTATCCGTGGTCAGCGTGTGTATGCTCGTAATGGCATTGAGATCTGTATGGTTATCAAAAAGCAGCTTAAGCTCAATGCGCCGGAAACTATCGTTAAGCTTGAAGCTGACCCTTCAAATACACTTGGGGAAATTTACAAAAATCTTAATGATGAAATCGAAAAGAATAAAGAAGAAGGCGACCAGAACAATATGGACTTCCTTATAAGATGGCTTATGAAGTTGCCTCGTGTACTTCTTCGTATGACAGTTTCTTTTCTTAAGCTTCTTGATTATTTCGGACTTCTTCCCAGATTCCTTACGAAGCTTTCTCCGTTCCACGGTTCACTTTTTATAACAAATATGGGTTCTCTCGGTATGCCCCCTGTTTTCCATCATCTGTATGATTTTGGTAATTTGCCGATGTTTATCGCAATGGGTGCAAAACGTACAGAGTACTATATTGATAAAGACGGTTCAACACAAAAGCGTCGTGTAATGGATATTACATTTATGTGTGATGACAGAATATGCGACGGACACTATTACTCTTCTGCATTCCGCAAGTTGAAGAGAATTCTTTCAAATCCTGAACAGCTTTTAACACCCCCCGAAAGAGTAATTGAAGATATAAAATAATTAAAAAGGAAATCGCAATTGCGATTTCCTTTTTTTGTTAGCTATAATTTGCTCTATTTAATCGAGCTTATCAAAAGGGGTAAGCTTCTTTATCGCACACTACAGTTACATCAGGATGGAACTGAAGAATTGATGCAGGTACCTGCGGATCAACGTTGCCCCAGAAAGACTTTTTAAGAATTTCCTTTTTACCTGCGCCGGTAACAATCATAACAATTTTCTTTGCATTCATAATTGTGCCAATACCCATTGTAAATGCGCTCTTGGGAACTTCGTCAGCTGAATTGAAGAAGCGCTTGTTTGCTTCAATTGTCATTTCAGTAAGCTTAACTTCATGAGTTGTCTTGGGGAAATGATCTTCAGGCTCGTTAAATGCGATATGACCATCGTGGCCGATACCGAGAAGCTGAAGGTCAATTCCGCCCCACTGTTCAATTCTTTCCTCGTAAGCCTTGCACATAGCATCAACATCTGTTGCGAGACCATCGGGAACTGTTGTGTTTTCAGGCTTGATTGAAATGTGTTTGAAAAGGTTTTCCTGCATAAAGTAGCGATAGCTCTGCTCATGATCGGGAGCAAGACCCTTGTATTCATCAAGGTTTACTGAACGAACTCGTGAAAAATCAATCTTTCCTTCCTTTTCGCGCTTGATAAGCTGGGCATAAATAGGAAGCGGTGATGAACCTGTTGCAAGGCCTAATACACACGCAGGTTTTGTATTTATAAGGTTTTCAAAAATATCTGCCGCAAGAGCACCTGCCTGCTCGGCGTTTTCTGCTACGATAAATCTTGTATGGAACATAATTTTTACCTCCGCTAATAAATTTTCACCTTGTATTATACTATATTGTATTCTTTTCGTCAATTGGTTTAGCGCAAATTTCATCCATAGAAAATATAATATAAAGTGGAGGTGTGTTATGGATGAATTTGTCTTAATGGCACTACTCGCCACACTCGGCACATGGTTTTTAACCGCACTGGGGGCGGCAATAGTAGTCTTCTTCAAATCTCCTAAAATGAAATATCTTAATCTTATGCTCGGTTTCGCATCTGGAGTTATGATTGCAGCCAGTTTCTGGTCGCTTCTTGCTCCTGCGATTGAGCGTGCACAGTTGGTTTCAAAAATCCCTGCATATTTAGTGGCAACAATCGGTTTTTTGCTTGGAGCTTTCTTTATGTGGGTTTCCGATAAAACAGTTTGCTTTACGAGAAGCAAAGCAAATAGTACACATGGCGAATCAAACGAAAAAGTGAGCAGGATTTTAATGCTTATTCTATCTATCACTCTGCATAACATTCCCGAAGGTCTTGCAGTAGGTGTGGCTTTTGGTGCGCTCGGAAACGGCTCGTTCACGCCGGAAGCACTTATGGGTGCAATCACGGTTGCTGTGGGAATAGGACTTCAGAATTTTCCCGAGGGCGCGGCCGTTTCACTCCCACTCAGACGCGAAGGATTTTCCAGAAGAAAAAGCTTTTTTCTTGGCCAGGCGTCAGGAATGGTCGAGCCGATTGCCGGAATAGTAGGGGCATGCCTTGTGGTTTATGTTGAAACCATCTTGCCCTATGCTTTATCTTTCGCTGCAGGGGCGATGATTTTAGTTGCCGTGCACGAACTTATCCCCGAGTGTCAGAAAAACCAAGCCTGTAACCCATATATGTCTACAATGGGCATTATATCGGGGTTTGCCATTATGATGCTATTGGATGTTATGTTAGGATAAAAAAGATGGCTTGCATATGCAAGCCTTCTTTTTTATCCTATTGTTATTCCTGCGCTTGGGCTGATTATATTTATAATTGTCTTTCCGGGGTTTATTACAAGCTCGTTTCCAGCTTCATCCTTATAGACAGTTTGTCCGCTTCGAGTGGATTTTGACCATGTTATATTCTTACAATATCCGTCTGTTATATAATAACCTTTTCCGCTGCCTGTTGTGTTAATATTTCTTCTGTCAGAGCCATCACCGAGAGGAGTATCTTCTGCCAGCATAATTATAACATTTTTAAATTTGAGTGTTTCTCCGTTTTGCATTTTGTGCGATTTACCATTGATTGTTTTTTCGTAAAGCTTGGTTTCAGAATTATAATTATATCCTGTGGAGTAGTGCTTTGCGTAATTCAGCTTTACATTATTTGCAGTTTTTTCTGTCTTAATATCAAGATACTTTTCAGAATATACAATTCCGTTTTTGTTTTCGGTTTCACTCTTATAACCTTTTTTATTTGCTCTTGCCGCTATTTTTTCAATACTTGTAAAAGCACTGTGCCAATCGCCCTTGAACTTCCTTTCACGCCAGAAAATGCTGTCGTCACCGCCATTGATACCATTGATATTGTTTATACCGAGAGCAGGAATATCAGTCATTGCCTTCGGACTCCATCCGTAATGTGTATATATCGCATCATTTTCCATTACATAGTCAAGGAAATAGTGCCTTGAAGAGCGAACAGGCCCTATTTTGGCTGTATTTGCATTTTTGAAGAATGCCATAAATCTTGTTGAACGTCCCTCGACAACCATTTCATATATCAGATAAGCCTCATCAAGTCCTGCCTGCGGTCTTGCCTGGTCATTATCATTATCAACCATTACAGCGACGGGACGAGAATCGCTGTTTACGTAATCAGCAAAAAACTTCTCTATTTCAGGGGCAATGGCAACTTCCTGTTCCTTCTCCTTCTCCTGCTCTTTTTCTACTTCTTCTTTTTTTATATTATTCTGCGTTTTTTCAGTGGTCTGTATTTTTGTATTTTCTTTTTGTTCCTTTTCTGTTTTGGAACTCTTTTTAGACTGACAAGCAGAAAGAATCATAACTGCAATTAAAAACATTGCCAATACTCTTGATCTTCTCATTTCATGTTCCCTCCTTGGAAATTCTGTCTATATGTTTATTTTACTATTTTTTACTGTTTTTTTCAAGAATTTATTTAATTTAGTTCATTTTCCCAACTATACTATTGATAAATATCAGCACGTGTTATAAGAACTCTGTATTCCAACAACAAAAAAGCTTGGTTTTACGATGTAAAACCAAGCTTTTTTTATTTAATTTCAAATTCACCGAGCTTTGTAGAAAGTACGTAATCAGGCTTTAACTCGCGCAGACGCACCATATGTGGCTGCTGGATATGAATTTCCTGATGTTTTTTACTCTCCCACGCTTCAATCAAAAGAATTTCGTCGGGATCTTTTTCTGAAAAGTAGTAGTCATAACGGATGCAACCGTCTTCTGCTCTTACAGCATCTACTATACCTTCCGCCTTCAGTTTCTCTATATACTCTTCCCTTTTTCCTTCAATACACTTGAAAACCACATAAATTGTGTACATAAAAATTCTCCTTTAATTCACATTACGCATCAGCGAGGATAAACGCAATAAACACAAGCATTTCATCGCCGATGTTTTTGAATGAATGTCCCTGTCCCGAGGGAGTAAGTGTTGCCATACCTGCCGAGAGTTCAACCTTTTCTCCGCCGTCGTTATAGAGACCTTTACCCGAGAGGATAAAATAATACTCACACTCACCAACGTGCACGTGATAATCAACCTGCTCGCCGGGTTTTACCTGAACGAGCGAAAAAAGTCTGATTCGCGGGTCTGTCACGTCAAAATCAGCAAGGTCGGTCATATACATTTTTTCTTTACCGATGTTATTGAGCTTTATATCTGTTTTTAATTCTTCTATTTTTTTATACATATTTGCGCTCCTTTGCGGAAGTTTTTCATAGCTTTTGTTCTATTATAACACTGCAAAGACGCTTTTTCAATAGTTTAAACAAAAAAGGAGATGACCTTTAAAGTCATCTCCTTTAAATATTTATTCCATTTCTTTGAGAAGGTTTTCCAAAACAGTGACACAGTCGCCAACAATTTTGTAGTCTGCTACTGCAAAGATAGGAGCTTTTGGGTCAGTATTGATAGCAATAACTGTCTTTGCTCCACCGATACCTGCCAAGTGTTGAACCGCACCTGAAATACCGCAACAGATAAGAAGGTCGGGAGCTACGCTGTAACCTGTCTGACCGATCTGACTGCTGTAAGGAACAAAGCCCATATCAACAAGAGGACGTGTTGCACCAACTTCACCGCCAAGCTTTTCAGCAAGTGCTTTTACAAGCTTGAGGTTTTTCTTTTGACCGATACCACGGCCTGCAGCAACGATAATCTTGCTCTGGCTGATGTCTGCACCGCGAACGATTGCAGTTTCCTTAAGAAGCTTAACGAGACTCTTTTCGCCCTTGTACTCGATTTTCACTGCTTCTTTTTCCTCTACCTGCATAGGTTCGGGAAGCGGAAGAACACCGGGACGAACTGTTGCCATCTGCGGACGGCTTGTAGCAGTACGGATAGTAGCCATCATATTACCGCCGAACGCAGGACGAGTCTGAAGAAGGAGACCGCTCTCTTCTTCAATGCTGAGTTCTGTACAGTCAGCTGTAAGACCTGTCTGAAGCGCTGCCGCAACACGGGGTGCAAACGCACGACCAAAAGGTGTTGCACCAACCAAAAGAATGTCGGGCTCGAATTCTTTTGCAAGCTCGATAAGTGAGTCTGCATAGGGCTTTTCAAGCTTTTCGTTGAGAGCTTCGCCAACGCTTGTGATAACTTCGTCAGCACCGCTTGCAAGAAGGAGCTTTACGCTTTCCTTATCGATTTCACCCAATACAACTGCGTAAAGGGGACGATTGCTTTCTGCCGCCAATGTTTTTGCTCTGCCCAAAAGCTGTAATCCTACGGGCAAAAGTTCATTTGCGTGAACTTCACAAAATACCCAAAGGGCGCCTTTTTTAATCTGTGACATTAAGAACCCCCCTTATAATCTGTGCTAATTCTTTTGCCTGCTCGGTTTCGCTACCTTCGATAGACTGTGCCTCACCACGAACAGGAGGTGTAAATGTACGAACAACCTGTGTGGGAGAACCCTTAAGACCGCAACGAGCAATATCTGCCTGAAGGTCTTCTGCTGTGAACATGGGAATTTCAGCTTCACGACCACGGATCATACCTGGGATTGTGGGAAGCTTGGGAAGTTCCTGTCCCTTTGCAACTGTGATAAGTGCAGGAAGAGGAAGAGTAAGCTCCTGTTCAACGTCATCCCATACACGACGAACTACGAGGTGGTCTTCTGCCATTTCGAGAATTTCGCAAACGTCAGAAACGTGAGAAATTCCAAGATGCTGTGCAAGTTCGGGACCAATCTGTGCTGTATCGCCGTCAACTGCCATCTTACCGCAAACAACAAGGTCTGCGCCACCAAGTTTTTCAATACCGAGTGCAAGAGCGTATGATGTTGCAAGAGTATCTGCACCTGCAAAAGCACGGTCAGAAAGGATTGCACCATCATCAGCACCACGGCTGATAGCGTCACGAAGAACCTTCTGCGCTGCAGGAATACCCATTGTGATAGCTGTAAGTGTTCCGCCTACACCATTTTTAATATCAAGTGCAGTCTGGAGTGCATAAAGGTCAAAGGGGTTTGTTACCGCATTACGGCCTGTACGCACGATAGTTTTTGTAAGGGGATCAATACTTGCTGTTGCTGCAGCAGGTACCTGCTTCATACAAACGATAATTTTCATTTATTTTACCTCCCCTTCTTCAGGCGCAAACAAGTTGCCGCGTCCAAGCATACATTTGGGATCAAATACGGCCTTGAGTGCTGCCATTTCTTTTATGTGTTCTTTACCATACATAATTTCAAGGAAGGGAGCTTTAAGCTTACCTACACCGTGCTCGGCACTAACTGCACCGCCCATTCGGGAAACTTCGCCTGCCCACTTGGCAAGGAGGGCTTTACCACGGCTGTATTCTTCCATATCACGAGGAAGGATGTTTACGTGGATATGGTTGTCACCGATGTGACCCCAAGCCGCGTGAAGAAGACCTTCTTCGTTAAGTGTTGTTTCGTAAATTCCGAGAAGTTCATCAAAGTATTCGTCGGGAACGGCGAGGTCACCGCCAACTTTTGTAACTTCGGGATATGTATGCTTTGTACGTTCTACCTGCATGTTTACGCTTTCAGGAACTGCATGGCGGAAGAAATGAAGCATATCACGGTCGCTGTCACTTGTAGCAACCCAAGTCATATTGGGGTCACCACCTGCTTCTGCGCAGTATGCACCAAGTGACTGCAAGAGTTCGTATGCCTGATCTTCGGAATCACAATGAAGTTCAGCGTATACTGCGCAACCATATTCATCGGGAAGGAAAGGAAGTCCTGCAAATGCAGTATTTTCCGCCTTCTGCTTACGAAGAATATTAAGTGCACAGTTGTCAAAATATTCAATGGCTACTACGCCATTTTCAATCTGTTTTGCAAGTTTAGTGTATGCTGCCGCCTGTGTTTCTTTCGGGAAGAAACAGGTTACGCCCCATGAAAGAGCAGATACGGGCATAAGAGAAATTTCAATTTCTGTCAAAACTGCAAGTGTACCGTCGCTACCGATAAATAAGTCAATTGCATCCATATCGGGTGCACAATAGTAACCTGAAGCATTTTTACAGTTGGGCATTTTGTAAGTCGGAAGATCTACATTGATTTCATCGCCCTGTTCTGTCGGGATAGTAAGCTTGAGTCCCTTTGCAAAGATTTCTCCTCTGCTAACAGAGATTGTTCTTCCGTCTGCAAGTACGCCACGAACCCTTTGAATGTGACCGCGTGTTGCACCGTAGTGGTAACTCTTCGCACCTGATGCGTTACAAGCTACCATACCACCGATAGCAGCAGTGCTTTCTGTCGGGTCGGGAGTAAACATCTGAACGGGAGCTTTACCAAATGCCACAAAAGCTTCTTTTGAAGCTTCATCCCACGCGCTTGTATCAAACGCACGAGCGGCAATTGCCTTGTTAAGTTTCTGAAGGATTACGCCGGGCTGAACGGTAATGAAGAACTTACCGTCTTCCTCGCGCATACCGAGAACCTTATCCATTCTGGATGTGTTGAGTATGTGACCACCGAAGGGTACTGCCGCTGAAGCAAGACCTGTACGGCTACCCTGTACGGTAACTGATGTTCCGTCTTTATAAAGCTGTGCCATAATTTCCTGTACCTGTTCGTGATTTTCAGGGAAAGAAATAGTTTCGGCATAGCCTACTTTTTTAGATTCGTCGCGCAGATATTCTTCATCTGCACTTACGAGTTTACGAATAAGTGTCTGATCCATATTTTCACCTCTGGATTTTCAGTTTAAAATGCTTTATGCCAATATTTTCATAAGTTCTGCAACATTTCCGTTAAATGTGAGAATCATATCGATAATATTTTTGACCTCAATCTCGCTTCTGCCTGCTGCGAGAGAAAGTTCAGTAGTCTTTTCGCAGAAATCTTCTATTGTCATAGGAAGTTCAGGTTCACCGAATGCGTGGTCTGCCTGGAACTTATAAGATTCGTTATTTTTAAGTGTGATTGTTATTCTTGCAGCACGTTTCTTAGGTACCCATGATGTCAATTCTTCGTCCGGTTTAACTGATACCTTTTTGGTAAGTGCAAGAATGTCTGCGTCGTTTATTGCTTCTTCTGTAAAAGATGCAACACCGATTTTGCCTGTAACAAGCGCCAATGCGATACAGTAAGGTGTAGACATTTTTCCTTCTACAACACTGGGGATGTCTGTATGGTCGTGACCGTTAATGCCCTGACTGTACATATCCACATCAATCTTTTTTATATCATGCCAGTCTATATTATTATCACCCATAGCACGGATTGCCGCATATACTGCCCCGTGTGTATGTCTGCAGGATGCATAAGGCTTGTGATAACAACCGCAAATGTTATAGTTTGCGTTATTTTCAAGTGAAAGCACTTCGCTCTTACAGGTGTCGCTGTAAGCTTTAAGGAAACCGAAGCTTCCGTCAAGCGGATCAAGCGGGCCAACAAAACCTGCTTTTACAACGAGCGCTGCAGTAACACCGTCGTGTGTTGCACGACCGATGTTGAAAGGCTTCATCGTTGAGCTGTCTTTTTGCATTTCAAGAATTCCGCCCGCACTGGTACAAGCTGCTGACAAGGTGGATTTCATTTGCTCTTTATCAAAATCGAGAAGAGCCGCTACACCCATAGCCGCACCGATTGTTCCAACAGTACCTGAAGCATGGAATCCGCGTCCGCGATGCCCGGGCTGAATACAGTTACCCATACGGATAGCAGCTTCATAACCGATTATAATACCGCGAAGGACATCGTCCATCGAAAGATTTTCTTTTTCCGCTACTGCAAGAACGGCAGGAATGATGGCAGAGCCGAGATGAACGGTCGAGAAACGGTGACCGTCATCAAAGTCATAGGTGTGACCGCTGATACCATTTACAAGAGCCGCATTCTGAAGTGATGTCTTTTTTCCAAGTCCGATTGCTGTTGCATCGTCACCTGAAAACATACTGACATAAGCATCAAGGCGATCCTTGATAAGATTTGCACCTACAAGTATCGCTCCGACCTCGTCAAGAAGACACTTTCTTGCCTCATCCTTTACTTCAGCAGGAATGGGGCCCTCTTTTAATGTATAAAGTGTATGTATAAAAGTATCTGTTAAATTCATACACGAATCTCCTTTATAAATCAGGGGGAGTTATCTCCCCCTGATATGGATAGATTAACCCTTAATCTTCTGAAGTGCATCATAGATGATGGGCCAATGCGCCTCGGGACGCTTACCCCATACAACCATCATGCAGTCAACAAGTTCTTTAAGACCCTTGTCACTTGTATCAAGACCGAGTTCCTTAAGGCTCATAGGCTGTCCGATTGCCTTCATGAAGCGGGAGAAGTTCTTTGTCTCGTATTCTCCGCGTTCGTAAGCATACATTGATGCCTGACAACCAAGACCTACGATTTCACCGTGAAGCCACTCGCTTGTTTCTTCTGTATACTTCGCCTTACAAGCATAGTAAAGCGCGTGAGCAAAAGTAGCACCCTTGCCGTTACCACTCTGAATAAGAGAATGGTTACCATAGTTTACAGCCGCTGCAATAGCAGTTGTAGCAACGTTTGCAAATACGCAAGCGTCAAAATCATCAGTAACCTTATGCTCGATACAGTCACGATATGCCTGTTCGCCACGGTTTAAGATAATTTCGTTTGTTGTACCTGCCATAACTTTAGATGTGTACATACCTGCAGATGTGTTGTTTACATTGTATGATTCATCCATAAAGCCTGTTTCAATATACTTTGCAAAAGCGTCAGCCATACCTGAAGCAAAAAGCTTAACAGGTGCATCAGCAAGTACCTGAGTATCAAGAATAACACCGTCAATTTCAGTCTGGTGCCAGATTCTGTCAATCGGCTTGTGGTCAGGAGTGTACATAACGCTCATTGCTGACCAGCAGTTGAATGTTGCAACAGATGAAGGAACATTCAGAACGGGAAGACCGCTGCACTTACCTGCTGCTTTAGCCATATCTATAACCTTACCACCGCCTGAGCCGATTACGAGATCAGCCTTTTCCTGAGGAATAAGTGTATTCTGAAGGTAATCAAGTGTTTCGTATGTACAGTCAGATGTCATTGTGTAGAATACGGGCTCAACACCTGCATCCTTAAGGCTCTTTTCCATTTTAGCACCTGTAGAATCAAGTGCCTTCTTACCACCAACGATAAGTGCCTTCTTGCTCTTAAGCATTGTAGCTTCTCTGCC
>JAZREK010000063.1:0-20231 GCA_045660765.1 Clostridia bacterium | reverse complement strand
TTTTTATTTGTAAGGCGGTCTGCACGTGCATAGTCACTTATTTCATCAAAGTCAAATATCTTTTCAAGAACTTCATAATAAAATTCAAGGGGCAAACTTCTTTCAAAAAGTTTGTTTTTCTCAAAATAGTTATAGATTGTTTCATAGATTTTAAACGGTGAATTGATTTTTTCAAAAAGGAAATCTGTTGTTCGTCTGAAATCTCCGCTGTTATAGTATCTTTCAAACAAGTCTTCGATATATTTTAGTTTTATCATTTCATCAAAGGAAATGAAGTTATTTCCCATTACCTCATACGGTGCTTTTTGTTTGAATTTATATCCGTACTTTTCTACTTCTCCCCTTATTCGCGAGCCTTTAAGAAGTTTCAAAAAACCAAGCTGAAGAACGTGTGGACGAATAGACACAACATCGTCAAACGATTTTTTGAAAGTTTCATAATCTTCAAAAGGTAGTCCTGCAATAAGGTCTAGATGAAGATGAATGTTGTCTTCCATAAGGAGTTTTTTTACATTATCCCTTACTTTTTCAAATTCTATATTTCTGCCTATTGCCTGTATCGTTTCGGGGTTTGTAGACTGTACACCTATTTCAAACTGAATAATTCCGCGTGGCGCTGTTTTGAGAAGATCCACTGCTTCGTCGTCAATAAGACTTCCCGCAAGTTCAAAATGAAAACACGTATTTTTACTGTTTTCAATTATAAATTTCCATATCTCAAGCGCTCGCTTTTTGTCTGCGTTAAATGTGCGGTCAACAAATTTTACAAGAGGTACATCGTTTTTTATAAAAAACAAAAGTTCCTTTTTCACGCGTTCTGTATCAAGATAGCTTACGCGGCGCTTGTCTCCCGAAAGACAATAACTGCAGTTAAAAGGGCAACCACGTGAAGATTCATAGTAAATTATTTTACCTTTGTAATCACGTATGCTTTCGTCATAGGCAAAAGGATAATCGTTTATGTCTCCGCTTTCAGAGAGAGGGTTTTTCAAGATTTCCCCATTTTCACGATATGTAAGAGATGGAACTTCTGAAAGAGAAATTTTCCCAAAAAGCGCATCAAGGAGAAGGGGGAAACACTTCTCCCCTTCTCCTGATATTACATAATCTATATATGAATTATTTAAAAGCACTTCCTCACTGTCGTGAGAAACCTCGTGACCGCCAAGAATTATCTTCATTTCAGGGTTTACTGCTTTAAGCGACTGAGCGATATAGAGAATTTTACCGATATTCCAGATATAGCACGAAAACGCAATTACATCTGCCTTTTCCATATGAAGTGATGCGATAATATTGTCAATATTATCGTTCACCGTAAATTCGCGTATTTCGGTATTAAACGCAGAAGATACCCCTGCTAGTGCGCGCAGGGCAAGACTTGTGTGTATATATTTTGCATTTAAAGTGGCAAGAATAATTTTCATGAAATTCCCTCGTGTTACTTATAAATATAAAATCCGTTTCCTTTAATTCTCTGCGACTCGGCAAACACCGTAAATGATTCCGGGTCAATAGCAAGAATTTTCTTTTGAAAGTTTTCTGTTTCACTTTCTTTAAGCGCACAGAAAAGCATCTTTTTGTCAGTATCCGAATATGCACCGTGAACGTCAACAAGAGTTACTCCTCGAGGAGATGTTGAAATAAGATATTTCGATATTTCTTCGCCTTTATCAGTTATTACAAAAGCGATTTTTGACACATTGAGTTTACTTATAACCAAATCTATTGAATAGCTTGAAATAAGAAGTGCCAGAACACCAAAAAGCACAAGCTCAATACTTTTGAAAATCAAAAGTGACACAAGAATAATTATTCCGTCGACAAGAAGAAGCATTCTTCCTATGGGTACAGTCGGGAATTTTGTCTGGATAATTCTTCCTATGATATCAGTGCCACCCGTAGATGCTCCTGCGGCGAATGCGATACCTATACCAATTCCGTAAAGAGCGCCACCAAAAAGCACAGCGAGAATAAGGTTTGAAACTTCAATCGGAAAAAAGTTGAATATTTCCGTAAACAGTGAAAGAAGAGTTATTCCTAAAAGTGTTTTCGCGACAAATCCCTTTCCAAGAACTTTAAGTCCTGCAATAAGGAAAACGATATTAATTAAAAAGAAGCTTAAACCGGGAGTTATCCCTACTTTATGATAAAGTATGGTCGATATACCTGACGCTCCACCACCGATGATAACGTTCGGAGTAAGAAAGGAACCGATTGCAAAACCTGTAATCATTGTTCCGAGTAATGTCAGCAGAATGCTTTTTTTCTTGTTCATGTGTTTACCTCTTTCTCAGCTAATAATCTCATTATCACGGAACTGAAGTGCATATAAATCCTTGTACATGCCGCCTTTTTCAATAAGTTCCTCGTGTGTACCGCGCTCTGTAATTTTTCCACCTGTTACTACTACTATTTCGTCAGCGTTTCTTATCGTTGAAAGTCGGTGTGCTACAACGAGTGTCGTTCTTCCCTTGCAAAGCTCGTCAAGTGCATTCTGAATAAGCACTTCGGTAGTGTTATCAAGAGCGCTTGTCGCCTCGTCAAGAATTAGAATTGCAGGGTCTTTCAAGAATACACGTGCAATACTTATTCGCTGTTTCTGTCCGCCTGAAAGTTTTACACCGCGTTCGCCAATTTCAGTGTCATAGCCGTTTTTAAGCGTCATTATATAGTCGTGGATGTTTGCTTTTTTAGCCGCCTCGATAATTTGTTCATCAGTTGCGTCGGGTTTTCCGTATAGAATGTTATCCTTGATAGTACCACCAAAAAGGAACACATCCTGCTGAACGATACCGATATTTCTGCGGACACTTTCAAGGGTTAAATCCTTGATGTTTTTACCATCGATCAAGATTTCTCCTCCATCTTCGGAAAGAGTATAAAAATTCGGAAGCAAATGACAAATTGTAGTCTTACCCCCGCCTGATGGACCTACAAGTGCAAGCTTTTTTCCTTTTTCAATCTTCATATTAACATTACGAAGAACTTCTTTTGTTGTATCGTAAGAATAGTTTACGTCCTTAAATTCAATTACACCCTGAACATCGGTAAGCTCTATTGCGTCTTCCTTTTCGTATTCGGGCTCTTCTTCCATAATTTCGACAAATCTTTTAAATCCGCTGACACCGTTCTGGAACTGCTCAACATTAAAGTTGATTAGAGTATTAACGGGTGTCATAAAGAGATTTACTGAAATGATAAAAGTTGAATAATCACCGAATGAAATTTTATCATTATAAAGGAAAAGTCCGCCTGCAATAAGGATAAGAACGTTGAAAATATCCGTTATAAATGAAGATGCCGAATGGAACTTCGCCATTGCATTATATGCATCTTTCGATGCCTCCACAAATGCGATATCGCCTTTTGCAAATTTTTCTGTTTCCGCTTCTGCGTTGGTATACGCTTTTGTAACGCGGATTCCCGTTATACTGCTTTCAACAGCTGCGTTTATTATTGCGTTACTCTTTCTGCGATCATTCATGGCGTTTTTCATAGCTTTGCGATAACGCAAATTCACCAAGCAAAGAACCGGAACACACGCAAATATAATAAGTGTAAGAAAAATATTTATAGTTGAAAGGTAAATAAATGATAATCCAATCATTACCGAGCAAATAAGGAGATTTTCAGGACCATGATGCGCAAGTTCACTCACTTCAAAAAGGTCGCTTGTAATTCTTGTCATTATTTTGCCAGTTTCGTTGTTGTCGTAAAATTTATACGGAAGCTTCTGCAAATGAGCAAAGAGGTCCTGCCTCATTTTTGACTGCATCTTAACGCCGATAAGATGTCCGTAAAACTGTACAAAATAGCGAAGAAAAAGTCTCGCAATATAGAGTACAAGCACAACAAGACCTGCAATTACAATCGTTTTATACATCTTGTTCGGTATATACTCGTTAAGCATTTTATTGGTGATTACAGGATACACCATACCAATAAGCGATATCATAAATGCTGCGAGCATATCAAGTATGAGCATCTTTTTATGCGGTTTATAGTAACTTAAAAATCGTTTAAGCATAAACTATCAATCCTTTACAATTATACTGCCGAAGCAACCTATCACTCCGAACGTAGACTATCTTGTGATTTTTCCTGTTTTTGCGCCAATAAGATTTGCAAGTTCCCTCGGAGAAACTTCTACCTGATATCCTATTTTCCCCGCACTGAAAATTATTGTGTCAAATTCCATTGAAGATTCGTCTATAACGGTTATATATTGTTTTTTCATACCAATAGGAGAGCAACCTCCACGTATATACCCTGTCACTTTATTTATATCTTTGACAGGTATCATTTCAACTGCCTTTTCCCCTACCGATGCGGCACATGCCTTCAAATCAAGTTCATGCATAACGGGGATTACAAAAACATAATACTTTTTTGTCGGTGCAACAGTAACAAGCGTTTTAAATACCTGATTAGGATTTTTCCCTATTTTTTGCGCAACAGAACATCCGTCAAAATCGCCGTCGGATTCATAAGTATATACGTTATAGGGAATCTTGTTAGTTTCAAGATTCCGCATTGCATTCGTTTTAATATTCGCCAATTTTATCACCTGCTTACATACATAGTTATTATAGCATATTTCCCCTGAAAATCAAATTATTTTTAAAGGCAAAGAGAACCTTTGACAATTTCATCAAAGGTTCTTTTCTATTTATCGTTCTTCTCGGAAATACGGAAGTCCAAGCGCTGCAGGAGGCTGATTTTCCTTTTTATCACGCATACTTGTGATTACAAGAACAATTATAGTCACAACATACGGAAGCATCTCGAAAAGTTTTCTGCCTTCGATTGAAACTCCTGGAACGTATGTGGGAAGCACATACAGGAAACCGAAAAGCATTGAGCCGATAATACTGATTGAAGGACGCCACACAGAGAATATAACGAGTGCGATTGAAAGCCAACCACGGTCACCAAAACCATTGTTTGACCATACGCCGTTTGCGTAGTCCATTACGTAGTAAAGACCGCCGAGACCTGCAATAGCACTACCTATACAGGTTGTAATATATTTATACTTGGTAACATTGATACCTGCAGCATCAGCTGTTTCAGGGCTCTCACCAACTGCTCTTAAATGAAGACCCATACGTGTTTTATTAAGAATATATGATGCAATAAGTGCAACCGCAATTGCAACATACACCAAAAATCCGTAAGAGAGGAATAATTTTCCGAACCAACCTAATTTATCGGCAAACGGTAATTCTGTCTTGAAAAAATTACTTGTCCTTGAAAGAGCGATTGAGGGAACGTCTGTTTCCACAAGCTTAATAAGAGAACCGCCGAAGAAATTACCAATACCGATACCGAATGTTGTAAGCGCAAGACCCGTTACATTCTGATTGGCGCGAAGTGTAACTGTAAGAAAACAGTAGATAAGTCCCATCAGTATTGAACCAAGCAACGAGCAGATAAGCGGAATTAAAATTGCAAGAATCGGATTCATATGAGCCACACTGTTTTCATACAAGAAAGAACCTGCAACGCCACCTATCGCACCTACATACATAATTCCGGGAATACCGAGGTTAAGGTGTCCCGACTTTTCTGTCAGGATTTCACCTGTCGAACCGAAAAGCAAAGGAGTTCCCTGCATAATTGCACGCTGAAAAATTGTGATTATCATACATTTTCCTCCTTCTTGTTAAACTTGATTTTATAATTTATGAAGAATTCAGAACCGATAATAAAGAATATTATAATACCGGTTATGATGTCTGAAAACGCTGAATTCAGACCATATACTTCGGAAATTCTTGAAGAACCCTTCTGCAAGAAAACTATGAGAAGAGAAGTTAGTATCATAAATACAGGATTAAACTTTGCAAGCCACGATACCATAATCGCTGTAAATCCGCGACCGCCTGCAGTATCACCCTTCAACGAATGATCGGTACCTGCAACAAGAAGGAATCCCGCTATACCGCAGATTGCGCCTGAAATTGTCATTGTGCGAAGAATAACCTTTTTAACATTGATACCTATGTAACGCGCTGTATTTTCACTTTCACCGACAACGGAGATTTCATAGCCCTGCTTACTGTATTTAAGGTAAATATACACAAGAACTGTAAGAATAGCAACAATAGCAATATTCAAGAAATATTTCTGATCAAAAACGACCGGAAGAACACCATGTTCAATAATTCTGGGAGTTCCGCTTCCTTTGGGCATTGACCACTTAAGTGTATAATATGCAATAATCTGTATTGCAACATAATTCATCATAAGTGTGAAAAGTGTTTCATTAGAATTGAAACGCGTTTTGAATATTGCAGGAACAAGTGCCCAAACGGCACCGGCAAGAATACTTATTACAAACATCAATGCAATAAGTGTTGTTTCGGGAAGCTTTCCCCCGAGGAAAATAGAACAGGTCGCAGCGGCAAAGCCACCTGCAAGAATCTGACCTTCAGCACCGATGTTCCAGAATTTCATCTTGAATGCAGGAGTTACCGCAAGTGCCACACAAAGAAGAATCGCGGTGTTCTGCATAAGGTTCCATGTAAGACGCGGAGTTCCGATTGCACCGTCAATCATAGTGATATACATATCAATTGGATTTAAGTCAGTCAATGAAACTGTAACCAATGCAGATACGATAAGTGCAAAAAACACCGAAATGATTCTTATCATCCAGGATTTCCACCAAGATAGCTCATCACGTTTAACGATATGTCCAAACGAACCGGAAAGAGCTGAAAAGTAAAATTTATTGAGTTTTTTCATTATTGCTCTCCCCCATTCTTAGTTGTAGATGTCATCAGGATACCGATTTCTTCTTTTGTAGTGTTTCTTCCGTCAACCGTACCTGTAACTCGACCTGATCCGATAACCATAATTCTGTCGCAAAGTTCTACAAGAACGTCAAGGTCTTCACCAACGAAAATTACTGCTACGCCCTTTTCCTTCTGTTCGTTAAGAAGGTTGTATATTGTGTAGGATGAGTTAATGTCAAGACCACGCACAGGATATGCCGCCATAAGCACTGTAGGTGATGATGCAATTTCTCTACCCACAAGGATTTTCTGTACATTACCACCTGAAAGATGTCTTACGGGAGTGCTTGCCGAAGGAGTTGCAACTTCAAGTCGTTCAATGATTTCTTCTGCAAGAGACTTCGGCTTTTTGCGCTGAAGGAACATTGATTTGCCCTTTTTGTAGCTACGAAGCATCATATTGTCAACAATATCCATATTGCCTACAAGACCCATACCGATTCTGTCTTCGGGAACAAACGCGAGTTTTACACCCATCTGTCTTATTTCAAGTGGTGTTTTATCGCGGAGATTCTCACTCTCTCCTGTTTTGGGATTGTTATAGATAATACTACCATTGTCAAGGTGCTGAAGACCAGCTATTGCTTCAAGAAGTTCACGCTGACCACTACCTGCAATACCTGCAACACCGAGGATTTCTCCTGCGCGCGCAGTAAATGACACATCATCAAGAACCTTGACACCTTCACGGTTTACACAGTTAAGGTTTTCCACGACAAGTCTGTCTTCGTTAAATTGAGTCTTGCTGCGCTGAATATTAAGTGAAATCTTCTTACCAACCATCATTTCGGTAAGTTCAGATTCGTTTGTCTGGGAAGTTTTTACTGTGCCGACATATTCGCCTTTACGAAGTACGGCAACATTATCCGAAAGTGAAAGAACCTCGTGAAGCTTATGAGTAATGATGATTATTGCCTTTCCATCGTCACGCATATTGCGAAGAACCTTAAAAAGTTTCTGCGCTTCCTGCGGAGTAAGTACTGCTGTAGGTTCATCAAGGATAAGAATATCTGCACCACGGAAAAGAACCTTCACAATTTCAACGGTCTGCTTTTCAGAAACAGACATTTCGTAAATTTTCTTGTAAGGGTCAAGTTCAAACCCGTAGCGGTCTGTAATTTTTTTGATTTCCTCGATGTAATAAGGCATATCAAAGCCTTTATTATCTTTAAGGCCAAGAACAATATTTTCCGCAGCGGAAAAGACATCAACAAGTTTAAAATGCTGATGTATCATACCGATTTTGTGTGCAAACGCATCCTTGGGAGACGCGATTACAATCTCTTTTCCGTCGGCAAAAATCTGACCGCTGTCAGGGAAATATATTCCCGACACCATATTCATAAGGGTTGTTTTACCACTACCGTTTTCTCCGAGAATTGAAAGGATTTCACCTTTCTTTACTTTCAGAGAAACATTTTTATTGGCAACAACCTTGCCGAATGTTTTCGTTATGTTTCTAAGTTCGAGAGCAACATTCTGTTCCATAAAAACCCCCACTAAATAATTATTGTATTCTTTAGTAAACCAACGCTTAATAAAGAATACAATTAAGCTAATACAGGGCGGGTATTACCCGCCCTATATCAAAATTCAATTAGAATGCAGTGTTAAGAAGAGTGATACCGTCGATCTGAAGATCGAAGTAAGGTGCACTACGGTATTCTGATTCGTGGAAATAACCGTCAGCTATAACTTCTGTATCCTTTTCGTATTCAGCGTCTGTATCAACGTCAGCCTTGTAAGAATCAAGCTTCTTACCTTCTACTGTGAATGTAGTTGTATCAAACACTTTGATTTCGCCTGCAACAAGCTTAGCCTTAACTTCCTCAATCTTTTCCTTAGTACCTGCTGCTGCAACCTTTTCATTGATGTCTGTAAGCTTTACAGAACCTGCTTCAATACCTTCACACCAGTCAACTGCGATTTCTTCGCCGTTCATAACAGCGTTGATGATGTACTTGTAATAGGGAGCCCAGTCGATTCTTGATGAAACGATGAATGTATTGGGGCAAGCTGCCTGTGTGCTACCATTGTAAGAAACGTTGGGAACACCTGCATTTTCACAAGCTGTGGGAGCACCCATTGAGTCAGCATGCTGGCTGATAAGTACGCACTTGTTGTTAAGAAGCTTTGTAGCAGCTTCCTTTTCAAGTGTTTCGTCATACCATGTACCTGTGAATTCAACTTCCATAGTTACGCTGGGACATACTGATCTTGCGCCAAGGAAGAATGATGTATAACCTGATACAACTTCAGCATATGTGAAAGCACCTACATAACCCATCTTTGCCTGTTCAGGTGTGATTTCGCCGTTTTCGATCATTTCGTTAAGCTTCATACCTGCCGCAACACCTGCAAGGTATCTACCTTCATAGATAGAAGCAAACGCATTGTGATAATTCTTAAGACCTTCTGTGTGTGCCATTGTACCTGTAGCATGGCAGAACTGTACTTCGGGGAATTCCTTAGCAGCCTTTATCATAAAGGGTTCGTGACCAAAACTGTTTGCGAATACGATGTCGCAACCCTGGTCAGCAAGGTCTGCTGCTGCTTCGTAACATTCGTTACCTTCGGGAATGTTTGTCTTGATGATGTACTGTTCGGGCTTAAGACCAAGTTCCTTTACAGCTTCTTCAGCTGCAACAAGGAAGTTCTTGTCGTAAGTTGAGTTTTCATCGTGCAAGCAGATGAAACCGATCTTGAAATCATCGTCTGCCTTCTTGCCACCGCATGCTGTAAGAACACCAACAGATGCTACAAGCATTACTGCAACGAGAAGAAATGAAAGTACTTTTTTCATTTTTTTACCCTCCTGCCTTTCGGCAATAAAAATATTTATGTAAAGAACCTTTACATATCAAAATTATTTGCGGAATGTCAGAGAAGTATCTGTCATTGATTCAACTATTGCAAGAGAATCAACGCGGATACCCTTATCCCTTAACTCGTCTCCGCCGCCCTGAAAACCTTTTTCAATGGCGATTGCACAACCAACAAGTGTTGCACCTGCCTGGTTTATAATATCCATAAGTCCGTTCAAAGCATTTCCCTTGGCAAGGAAATCATCAATCAGAAGGACGTTGTCATTTTCATTAAGATATTCTTTACTAACTATTGCGTCGTACACGTTCTTGCGTGTAAAAGACTCTACACGAGAAGAGAAAAACTTATCAGATATATTTCCCGACTTATTCTTCTTGGCAAAAACCACCGGTACATTCATATACTGCGCCGCAGCAAAAGCAATCGGAATACCTGATGTTTCGATAGTAACTATTTTATTTACCCCTGTATTTTCGTAAAGTCTTGCTATTTCCTTTCCCATTTCCATAAGAAAGGGAACGTCAATCATATGGTTGAGAAAACAGTCAACTTTAAGTATGTCGCCGGGTAAAACCGTACCCTCTTTCAATATTTTTTCTTCAAGTGCCTTCATAACTGTTGTCCCCCTAAAACATTTCTCCATATTTTAGAAAATTATACCATATCAACATACAAAAGTCAACAAATTCCGCCCTTTAAACTCGTTGTGCGAAGATAAAAAATTATCGTTTTTTTAGTCTGATTTTATATTGACAAAAAGCTCTAACAGGTTTATAATAATTATCGTTCCGGAACAACAATTAAATTTGGGGAGCTTGCGCATGCAGGCTGAGAGTAAGCGTATTGCCGCTTTAACCCGTAACCTGATTTGGATAATGCCAACGTAGGGAAATATTCGTTCAGATTTTCTTGAGTCGAACCAAGTTTTCCTTTGGTTCGATTTTTTTGTTGGAATTATTCTTTTTATGAAAGGAGTAATTATTATGAACACAACTAAAAAACTAACTGCAAGTGCTCTTTTAATTGCGCTTGCAACGGTACTGATGTGGGTCAGCAAACTACTTCCTGCCCCGTGGCTTCAGGGCGGAAGTGTGACGCTTGCATCTATGGTACCAATAATCATGGTCGGTATACTTTTCGGCACGAAATGGGGACTTTGTTCCTCTCTTGCCTATGCATTAATTCAGATGATGTTTGGTTTCTACCCGCCGCCAACTCAAACATTTTTATATTTTGTATTGGTAGTTTTGCTTGACTACATATTTGCTTTTGGCGTACTTGGGCTTTCGGGAATGTTTTATTCGCTTTTCGGGAAACGGAATTTTGCAGTCCCGACAAGTGCATTTCTGGTAACTCTTTTGCGTTATGTCTGTCATATAATATCGGGCATACTTATATGGGGCGTTTATGCCGAGGAAGGTCAGAGTGTACTTGCGTATTCGCTTATCTACAATGGGACATATATGATTCCCGAAATCATAATTTCGACCGTTGTGACGGCGATTATCTTCAAAAGCAAAATACTTAAAAGATAATAAAAAAGCGACTGAGAAATTCAGTCGCTTTTTTATTAAGGCAAGAAGATTTTTACAAGAAAATAAAGTACCGACGGGCAAAGAAGACATCCCATACCGGTATAGAATGTAGCTGTCATCGCGCCGTAAGGTACAAGTTTGGAATCGGTAGCCGCAAGACCTGCAGTTGTGCCGCTTATAGATCCAACAAGTCCTCCGAGCACCATTGCTGCACGAGGAGTGTTAAGTCCGATTTTCTTTGCAAATACGGGAGTAAGAATCATTACGGAAATAGATTTGAATACACCTACTGCAATAGAGATAGCGATAACCGCATCACTCGCGCCTACCGCTTCGCCGGTAACGGGACCTACAACAAATGTTGTTGCACCTGCAGCGATAGTTGCAACGCTTGCTGCGTCACGATAGCCAAAAGCATAAGCAACGATCGCGCCGATAAAGAAAGCGAACACAATACCAACCAAAAGGGCAACAATGCCGATAACACCGCACTTTTTGAGTTCTGAAAGTTTAGCACCAAAAGAAGTTGCTACTATTGTAAAGTCACGAAGTGTAGATGCACCGAGAACTCCGACTCCTGTAAAGAGCGTAACATCTGCAAGGCCTTTTGATCCACCTGTTACTCTGCCGCCTATGTAAGCAAGTACAAGGGCAAAGAAGATAGCGATTGCGGAAGAGTGAATTCTTCCTTTTGTAATTTTCTTTGATACAAAGTTTGAGAACATTACAACAATGCCGACAATTAAAAACGACATTACAAATGCATTTTTAACAAAAAGTTTTACTATAATATCCGTTACTATCATTCCTCAACCTCCGTTTCTTCTGTAACTTCACTATTTGCAGAAAATTTATTGAACAAAGGGATGAGAAGAAGCATAATCACTACAACGCCTACGCCCAAAGTAAGAGCAAGAACTCCGTCGTCAAGAGCGCTTGCAACGTTCTGCGACATTGACATTGCTACAATAACGGGAATGAACATTTCCTTCCAGAATTTGATACCTTTTGTATATCCTTCGGGTAAGATCCTATTTACTATTTTTGAGTTGGTCACAACAAGAAGTAAAATCATTGCAAATCCAACACCACCAATATCTGTATCAAGTCCAGTTAAAGCGCCGAGAAGTTCTCCTATAAAGGAGCCGACAAACGCACAACCGGCGAGTAATGCTACGCCGTAAATCATAAAAAAACCATCCTATTCATTTTATATTCCAAATAATTATAAAACACAAAAGGTTTATTGTAAATAATTAAATAAAATGTACCTGCTATACATTTTATAGTATAGCAACTATTGACAATCGTGCTGTTTTAACATAAAATTGAAACGAGGTGAAAAAGATGGAACTTTTACAGCTTCAGTATTTTTGTAATGCCGCCGAAACAGAAAACTTTTCTAAAACAGCGAGAAATTATGGTGTACCGGCTTCAAACATTTCGCAAAGCATTCACAGGCTTGAGGATGAGCTCGGGACTCCCCTTTTCGACCGCTCGGCAAATAAGATTTTTCTTAACGAACAAGGAAAGTTGTTTTATTCAGATGTGAAGACTGCCCTGATGTTGATAAACGACGCAAAAGTCAAACTTTGTGACAAAGAAAAAATCTCGGGCGAAATAAAAATACTTGCAGAAACAAACAGACGAATTGTAACAATGGCTATAGAACAATTTCAAAAAATTAACGGCGATGTCGTCTTTTTTATCAATCATTCAGCCGAGAATGAGACGGACAATTACGACCTTATTATTTCAGACAGAATTTTCGAGCAAAAGAATTTCAAAAAGCATTTGCTCGTTGTAGACAAACTCCTTCTTGCAATGAGAAAAGATAATCCGCTTTTGAAAAGCAGTCAGATTTTCGTAAAAGATCTTGAAAACGAAAAGTTCATTACGATGAATAATAAAAGCGGACTTTTCAAACTGACGAATGAAATATGCAACGCAGAAGGTTTCACCCCTAACATAGTAATTCAGAGCGACGACCCTGATTATATACGAAAGTATATAGAAATGGGACTTGGCATTTCTTTTGTACCTTCCCTTTCATGGAAAGGTGCATTTTCAGAAAATGTCGAATGCAGACAAATTTTCAATACCAAGCGATATACTTTTGCATATCTCAACACGCAAAAATACATATCCAAAGCTACGCTTTCATTTTTGGACACTCTGCTTGAGGTAGCCGGCAAGTTTTCTCAAGATGAATAACATAAAAAAATCAAAGATTTTGTTGCTTTTACTCTGAAAGGGATATATAATTAGCAAAGATTTTAAAAAAAGGTGGATTTTATATGTTACAGTCGTTTTATCCTATCGGACTTCTAATTATTTCAAATGTTTTCATGACATTTGCCTGGTACGGACATCTTAAATTCAAAAGCACTGCTCTTTGGGCGGTAATTCTTTTCAGTTGGGGTCTTGCATTTTTTGAATACATATTTCAGGTTCCTGCGAACAGACTCGGCAGTAATCATTTCTCCACTGCACAGCTCAAGGTTATTCAGGAAGTTATTTCCCTCACGGTATTTTCTATTTTTTCTGTTATGTACCTTAAAGAAAAGTTTACAATCAACTATCTGTTTGCGTTTTTATGTATTCTTGGCGCAGTATTCTTCATGTTTAAAAAGTAAAAAAGATGCGGTAGAAAATCTACCGCATCTTTTTTTAGAATGATATTATAATTCCCTCTTTATCAGCATAATAGCTGTTAAGTCCGCGTGTTTTAAGAATTGTTACCTTTGCATCGCTGTTTATTTTCTCTATCTCTTCTTTCATGGTAAGTGCAAGAGGTTCATTCATACAATGACTTATCACAACATCTCCGCCGTTAAAGCCTTTTTCACGGATGAGTTCAAGCATCGTGGAAATGGCTTTTTTCTTTCCGCGCACTTTCGCGTGAACTGAAATTTTCCCTCCGACTTCAAGACCTACGCCCCAGAAATTAAGGCTTGCCGCAAGAATTCCTGCGAGTTTACTTACTCTTCCTGCTTTCACAAGATTATCAAAACAAGAAAGCGCAAATACGGTATTCATACCGCTGACATACTCCTCGGTCTTTTTTACGACATCTTCAAAACTCTCACCTTTTTCTATCAGTTCGACCAATTTGCGTACCGTGAGAACAGATGCAGGACCTGTTGCACAACCGTCAACCACAGCCGCGTTTGTATCGGGATTTTCTTCACGCATGGTATTTACGGCAATGTTTCCGCTTGCATAACTTCCAGAAAGGTTTTTTGAAATAGTTACACAGAGGTTATTTTCCCCTTTTACCATTTCGCTCTTCCAAGCCTCAGGTGACGGACACGCAGTTGAACTTGCCTTTTTGCTCTGTTTCATAAAGCTTACCATTTCTTCAACGCTTAAATTCTCGTCATCAGTAAATTCTTTATCTTCGATAGTTATATAAAAAGGCACGCTTTTATAAGTAATGTTTTCAGTTTCTTTTTCAAGTTCGAAAAGATCGCAACTTGAATCTCCAATTATATTCCATTTCATAGAAATAACCTCCACACTTTGCTAGTATAGAGGTTATCATTCAAAAGTATTCAGTTCGTAAATTTACTCGACATTTTTGTTTACGTTAAGTTTACTTAGGCTCACTGTAAACAGGCTACCTTCTCCAAGAGCACTTTCTGCTTTTATGCTGCCACCACAAAGTTCACAGATTCGTTTTGAAATAGCAAGTCCGAGACCGAGACCTCGGCTCGAACGCGACACATCTCCCTGAAAGTACGGATCAAAAACGTGTTTTAGAGTTTCTTCATCCATTCCTTCTCCCGAATCGGCGATGTTAAGGATTATTTCATTGTCATTTTCTTCAAGCGATATTGCAATTTCTCCACCCTTTGGAGTGTGGTCAATCGCATTTGAAATAAGGTTCAGCCACAAGTGCTGCATAAGTTCACGGTTTCCTGTGTATATAACAGTCGGAAGCGCACAGGTAAACTCTATCCCCTTTTCAAGCCAGCGTTTAGAAAGGATTATTGAGCACTGTCTTATCTGCTCGCTCAAATCATATTCTTCTGTATCGCTTACAATCTGCTGGGTAGAAAGTTTCGAAAGAAGTATTGTATTTGTAGCAAGTTTTGAAAGGCGGTTTGTTTCCTCGATTATTATCTTGAGATATTCCTGACGCTCAAGATCAGTTATGTTTTTATCAAGAAGAAGCTCTGCAAATCCGTTGATTGAAGCAATCGGGGTTTTAAATTCGTGAGAATAGCTGTTTATGAAGTCGTTGCGAAGAATCTGTACGCTTTTGAGTTCTTCACACATTTTATTAAAATTGGAGTAAACCTCCAAAAGCACATACTTCTTTTTAAGCGGTATCTGATAATCAAAATCGCCCTCGGCGAGATGTCTTATCCCTTCGGAAAGAATTTTAATTTCCTTACTTCTTGCACGGTAAAAAATCATATTTACGGGAACAAGCACAATTATCAAAAAGAGCATCGTTCCAATAAGTTCAAGCGATGCTCCGAGATAGATGCCCTTGATTCCAAGAAAGTCGTTTACCAGCCAAGTCATAAAGTAGCTTCCCAACACGCAGGCTATAATAACCGCAAACGACTGCACAAGGTACTGCGGAATTATTCTGTTACTGTGTTTTTTTCGTTTTTCCACAAAAATTCCCCTTTAGTCAATAGTCGCTTTGTATCCGAGACCTTTTATCGTTTGTATATTGATTTCTGGCATGTTTTTAAGGCGATTTCTGATTCTGCTGACGTGGGTTTTTATTGTTTCTTCCCCACTTTCACTACTTATTCCCCAAACGCTTGTCAAAAGCTGTTCTTTTGAAAAAATCTGGTCGGGATATGAAAGAAGTTTGAAAAGGAGATCAAACTCTTTTTTGGGGAGTTCTACATATTCACTGTCCGAATAGACTGCGTATTTTTCAGAATCGACAACAACACTTCCGATTGTTATCTTTTTCTCCTGATTTATATTGGCGCGTCTTAAAAGCGCATTTACTCTCCACAAGAGTTCGTCACTGCTGAAAGGTTTGGTCATATAATCGTCTGTTCCGAGTGTAAAGCCTTTCTGCTTGTCAGTTATAGTTTCCTTTGCAGTAAGGAACAAGAATGGCGTAGTATACCCCTGTGCACGAAGTGTTGATAAAAGCTCATAGCCGTCCATACGGGGCATCATAATATCGGCAATTATAAGGTCTATTCCGCCTTTATAAATAATATCAATTGCCTCTACCCCGTCACAAGCAGTCTTTACCGTATAAGAATCCTTTAACCTCGCAGAAGTTAAAAGTCGCATATTTCTGTCGTCTTCAACAACGAGTATTGTAGCCATTTTCCCACCTGCCTTTTTATTAAGAGGTTATTTCTCGAAAGTGCCTGCTACGCACACCTTGTTTTCCTGATTTTTAAGATGCACATAATACCCGTTTTCAAGCTCTTTCACGCATACATCAAGTTCTTCACCGAGATATGCGGACTGCGGATAAATGAGACTCATTTTTTTGATTTCAAAATCAAACGGGAGAGCGTCCATTAAAAGCTCTGCACCCCTCTGATTGTTAAGATGCTTATTTGTATCGAGCTCTTTATTTGAAACCCTTATTTTATATACGACAGGGGCATCCTCTATTATTTCGGGACGTTCGTATGTAAAGAAGCTGTCGCCGTCAAAATCGCTGTATTCATAGGATTCTGTCATTTCTTGCGGAACCTTTGCAAGGCGCATCTTTTTTGTATCAAGAAGACACCAGTTTGCAATACTTTTTGCAACTACTTCTCCGTCCTGCTTTATAATACTACCACGCTCGGAAAGAACTCCGCGAAGACTTTTTACCGCGGTATAAACATCTAAAGAAGAAGATGTCTTTACGCTTTTTTCAAAACATACATTCATCCCCTGCAAAAGCCACGCTCTATCCATTTCACGAAGTTTCCCTACGCCGAATCCTGCATATTCGGAATTGCGGATGGCAACTTCCTGAATTGCATTGAGCACGGTTGAAATCTTTACCGTGTCAAAATCCTTGAAATCAGAATATCTTATGTCGTACTCATATTTATACATAATTAGCTCCAAAACTCCTCTTTGCCCGTAGAAACTGCAAACGCACCACTTGAGATTGCATCTTTTATTTCTTCGGCAGTTTCAATAAGTCCACCTGCAACAATCGGCATATCAAGTTCGTTTTTGAGTTTTTTGATAACCTTTGTTACAGTAGCGGGCATAATTTCTATCATATCTGATTTGGAAGCTTTGGCTGACTCAATTGTAGTTTTTACTGATTGAGAATCTATGATAAAAAATCGTTGAACGGCAAAAAGCCCCTCTTTTTTCGCAAGCTTTATAATACCGCTGCGGGTGCTTATTATTCCGTCTGCGCCTTGCTGTTTCGCGAAACGTACACCATACTCGTCCTTTCCTATTCCTTCGGCAAGGTCAAGATGTATGAAAAGCTTTTTCCCTGCTTTATGTACCGCGTCAGCATACTTTTTAAGTGTTTCGATATTCGGGGCAAGCAAAAATATTATTTCTGCGTTTGATTTTATAGCTGATATAATCTCTTTTTCACTTCTTACAGCGGAAATTACTCTTGCATTATTCATAGTTTCCTCCAAATGAATGATTAGCTACTGCAACCACCTTACTTCCAAACATATCTTCAATTATAACATCTCCGACGTTGATTGGCAAGAGGGGACTTATTTTATTTATAATTTCCATTGCTTCAAATATTTTATCCTTTGGAATGGGTGTTTGCGTCTTTACGGGCAGAATGGCTCCATCTGCGCATCTTACTGTTGTTGTGATTGTACGCATTGGGGAAATACATTCCGTTTCGGCATATACCTTTCCACGAGGACAGGTGTTACCTGTGACCGAAATTACTTTACCATCTTCTATTTTCACTGCAAGGCTGCATCCGATAGGACACACAATACAGGTTAATTCTCTTTTCATACTTACGCCTCCTCCAATCTGAATGCAAGTTCATTGCAATTTTCAAGCATTTCTTTTTTTATCTTTATGCTTTCCATTTCACCAGGTGCAACTTTTGCCTTTTTCTTGGAGAGAATGAGTTCCTCACCTTTATAAACGTTTATCTTCACATTTCTGAAAACATCGGCTACGCGGAAGTAAACGGTTACATCCTTTTTCTTTGTCAGCATCTGCGGAACTGTGTAGCGTATTTTACCGTCGGGTTTTATTTTTACATTGATTTTCTCTTCGTTTGTACCCATTATGTAGTCAGCCGCACTTATACCTGCAATTTCCGCTTCTTCTGAAACAAAGTCTACAAGGTCATGAACATGAAGAACATTTCCGCAGGCAAATATACCTTCGCAATCAGTTTGTCTGTCCTGATCAACTACTGCACCGTTTGTGATGCGGTCAAGCGAAACTGATGCTCCTTTTGTAAGTTCGTTTTCGGGTATAAGACCTACTGAAAGTAAAAGTGTGTCACATTCGATATATTCTTCTGTTTCGATTATGGGTTTTCTGTTTTCATCAACCTTTGCTATTGTTATACCTTCAAGACGCTCTTTACCATGAATCTTAACTACTGTATGGCTGAGTTTAAGAGGAATGTCAAAATCGTTAAGGCACTGCTCGATATTTCTTGCAAGACCGCCTGAATAAGGCATAAGTTCGCAAACTGCTTTTACCTTTGCACCTTCAAGTGTCATTCTGCGAGCCATGATAAGACCGATATCGCCCGAGCCCAATATTACAACGGTTTTTCCCGGCATATAACCTTCGATATTTACAAGCTTCTGTGCTGTTCCTGCGCTGTAAATTCCGGCAGGACGGGTTCCTGCGATATTAAGCGCTCCTTTTGCTCTTTCGCGACATCCCATAGCAAGAATGATTGCCTTTGCCTGAATCTGAAAAATTCCATCTTCGCTATTTGTTGCAGTCACTACCTTGTCTTCGCTGATTTCGAGCACCATTGTATTAAGTTTTACAGCAATACCAAGTTCGCGCACCTTTTTTTCGTATTTCCATGCATATTCGGGACCTGTAAGCTCCTCGCCGAATTTATGAAGTCCAAAACCATTATGAATACACTGCTGAAGTATTCCTCCGAGAGAGGCGTCGCGTTCAAGAATAACAATATCGCGTATTCCTTTTTCATATGCGGCTATTGCGGCACTCATACCTGCGGGACCGCCACCGATAATAACGAGTTCTGTCATTTTACTGCGCCTCCTTTGTCTTACCTGTTATAAGCTTTGATTCTCCGCCACATTTTGTGATTTCTTCGCAAGAAACATTCATTTCCTTTGCAAGCATTTTTATAATGTAGGGAGAGCAGAAACCACCCTGACATCTGCCCATCTGTGCTCTTGTACGACGCTTTACGCCGTCAAGGTCAGTCGGTCTGGGATTCGTGCGGATTGCTTCAAGTATTTCACCCTCACTGACACCTTCGCATCTGCAGATTATTCTGCCGTAGGATTTATCCTTTTTGATTATTTTATTCTTTTCTTCAATGGATGCTTCGCGGAAAGCGTGCATTGCTTTGCGGTAGGGGTTATAGTTTTCCTTTTCTTTAAACTCTATTCCCTGCTCTCTTACCAGATCTCTCACCATAAGCGCAATCGCGGGAGCGGCGGAAAGACCGGGGGATTCTATTCCCGCAACATTGATAAATCCCTGTATTGGTGCGTTTATAATGAAATCCCTGGTGTTCGCCGTCGCACGAAGTCCGGCAAAAGAGGTGATTGTTTTATTAAAAGGCACTCCGCTTACGTTTTCGTTTGCCTGAGATATGATTTTTGCAAATCCTTCGGGAGTTGTTGCAAAATCCTCCTTATCAGTAATATCAACTGATGTCGGACCTGCAAGGAGATTGCCGTCAACTGTTGGGGTTATAAGTATACCTTTTCCCATTTTTGTAGGAGTTCTGAATATTGTATGAGAAACGATGTCGCCACATTCTTTATCAAGGAGTATATATTCGCCTCTACGTGGTGTTATTGTGAAAGAATCGTCCCCTACCATTTTTGCAATTTTATCGGCATAAACGCCTGCTGCATTTATTACGATTTTTGCTTCTACAGTTTCTTTTTCGGAAATAATTTTATAT
>JAZREK010000062.1:0-39463 GCA_045660765.1 Clostridia bacterium | reverse complement strand
TACCGTTTACATTTACAATAAATTTTCTCATAATCATATTCCTCCTAAATTATAATCTGTTTTCAAGAACATCCATTCGGCCTGCTTTGTTCCAAGCATTGCCTGATACTGCTTTATATGAACGAACAACAAATCCTGATGCGCTCTGTCCCATTGCCGCCGCGATTGCTGCGGTGATTACTGCAATAAGTTCGCTGTCATCAGCTTTCTGTGTCGCTACAGGTACTACATCAGGTGCAAGTTTTGTCTGCTGTTTCTTAACCTGCTGTGTCTCTTTCTTTTCTTTGGGTTTTGATTCTCCGCTTAAAAGCGCCATGGCTTTAATAACCATCATAATAATTACGAGAATCATAAACACGACGAGGATACCCATAACAGTATAAGCAAGACCTTCGAGTATAAGCTCTTTTCTGTCCATTATAAGTCCTCCTTACAGTGACATATTGTCGTGCTTTTTGGAAATTGCACCTGCGCGTTTGCTTCTGAGCATTTCAAGTGCTGCCGCTATGCGAGCTCTTGTTTCAGAAGGAACGATGATATCATCAATACAACCAAGCTTTGCAGCGTTGTAGATTGATGCTTCTGTTTCGATATATTCTCTCTCAAGTGCTTCACGGCTCTCGCCTGCCTTGAGTCTTTCGCTGTAAAGAACACCAACACCTGCCGCAGGCGGAAGGGGTGCCATTTCAGCTGTGGGATATGCATAGATAAGGTCTGCTCCACCCTGCTTTGAGTTAAGAAGTGTGTATGCAGTTCCGTATGCTTTCTTTGTGATAAGGTTAATCTTGGGAACAGTTGCTTCAACGAATGCATACATAAGTTCTGCACTCTTTCTTGCAAGACCCCAAGTTTCTTCACTTGCGCTGGCTTTGAAGCCTTCAACGTCTGTGATAGTAACGATAGGTGTGTTGTAGCAGTCACAGAAACGAACGAAGCGTTCCATTTTATGAGCTGCAAGGCTTGAAAGTTCAGCTTCATTTGTTGCGATTACACCAACTGTTGAGCCATTAACACGGATAAAGCCGATTGAAGCTTCCTTTGCGTAATCTGCCTGAATTTCAAAGAACGCCTTGTCGTCAGCAATTTCAGCGATAACCACACGTGCGTCTGTGATATCTTCAATGCTGTTCAAGATTTCACAGGGACGAGAAAGGTCGTCAGCTGTTTCATAAATGAATGCGTCTGAAAGGTTGTTTGAGGGGATGTATGAAAGAAGAAGTTTTGTGATTTCGATACATCCGAGGTCGTCTTCACCGATAAGGTGTGCATTACCGTTCTTATTTACGCTACCTTTTGCATCAACTGCAGGAGCTGTACCTTCAGTAGCTTCGATAACTTCAGGACCTGTTACGAACATCTTTCCTGTCTTTGCATTCATAACTACAAAGTCACTCATAGCAGCAGCGATTGCGCTACCGCCTGCACAGTTACCGAAAACTATGCTGATGTGCGGAACAACACCGCTTATGTTTGCAAATGCAGAGAGAACTCTTCCCATTGCACGCTGAACACGGGGACCGTCTGAAAGACGGACGCCGTTAGAATCAAGCATGCCGATAACGGGTGCTCCCATCTTCGCAGCCATATCTACGATTTTATTGATTTTGTTTGCATACATTTCACCCATAGCGCCACCGAGTACAGTAACGTCCTGTGAATAAACGTATACAAGTCTTGAGTCAACACTGCCGTAACCTGTGATAACACCGTCTGCCGCAGTTTCTTCATCGCGTGCTGAAATAAAAGCACCGATTTCAACAAAGCTACCCTCGTCCAAAAGAGCTTCAATTCTCTCTCTTGCAGTCATTGAGCCACCCTGTCTTTGCTTGTCCAATTTGTCCTTGCCGCCACCAAGTGCAATCTCTGCTTTTTTAGCGATAAGGTCGGATATTTTTTCCATTGAACTCATTTTTTTACCTCCTGCCTTTTATATAAAATTCGAGATTTCATCCATTATATCATATTATATAATAAAAATAAGTAGATTTCAATAGCATAAAGGTATTTTTTGTATTTATTTTTACAAAAAAATCACACTTCTTGCGAAGTGTGATTTTTTATCAGAAGCTATATCCTTCTACGCTGTAATATGCCATATTTGTCTGGCGGACATCAAGTCTGCCGAAGCAAGCGCAAATGGGGGTGTCGCTCTTTACCCAAACAGTGTACTGAACTGATTCTTCAAGTGTGAATCCCTTCTCGCCCATTGGCTTGTCGAGACGGATACAAGTTGTTCTCATGCCATCAAGTTCCACGAAAATTCCTTCTTCGGGATCTCGGTCTTCAAACACAAATACAAGTTCGATTTTTGCTTTTTCTTTATTAAGGTTTGTAAGCATAAGCGCTTCGTGGCCTTCAAATTCGGGATTGTCGCCGTGAGGAGGCAAATATCCGTCACAGAACACCCAGTTATTCTTACCTATTTTCATTTTATCTGCTCCTTACTTAAAAATCTTGGGGATTGCTTTATCGTTATAGGTGGTCATTCTCTTTGCACCCTTATCGGTGATAAGGTAGCAGTCTTCAACACGGAATGAACCCCATTCCATACCCTTGAAATACGCGTCGATACAGATTGCCATATTTTCTTCGATGACTCTCTTATTAGCTACTGTAAATGTAGGCGCTTCACATTCGAGCATACCTGTGCTGTGGAGACTTCCGTAAGGACAGTAGTCTATGTAGCCATACTTTGTAAGGTATTCTGTATATGCGTTAAGAACAACGTCACAAGGAGTTCCCGGAAGCATCTTTTCTGATGCGTAGTTAAGAGCGTCGTACGCACACATAACTGCATCCTTAATCTTCTGCGGAATTTCGCCGAGTACGAGGGGGCTACAGATGATACCGTTATATCCTTCGTAAGAAACACCTGCAGCAAGGTTTAAGATTTCGCTTTCCTTAATCTGTCTTAATGTGTTTCGGCACATACTGATGTATGAATTCTGCGGACCTGTTGCCACCATCGGAGCAAATGACTGAACATAACTTTCTGCACCAAGTTTCATCATTTCTGCTTCAAACATACCTTCGATATGTCTTTCGGTCATACCAACTTCGATTTTGGGAACAACTGTTTCGAACATCTTTGAAACCATTTCCCAGTTAGTTTTGAGGATTTCAATTTCAGCAGGGCTTTTTATGATTCTCTGTTCGTAGTGAATATCATCAAAATCAACGATTTCCGCATCGGCAAATACGGTCTTGAGCTTATTCATAATGATTGACGGGAAAATAAGTCTGCCGATGAAACCGATTTTCTTGACATTCGGATGTTCTTCCTTTATCTGTGCAAAAAGTTCTGCAAAATCAAGCTGACCTTCAGTATCATATTCAAAGCCGCTTACTTCGCCGATTTCGGGAAGAATTGCGATACGGCTTTCAGGAAGCTGATTCATAATCTGGCAGTAGTCGTATGACGCCTGACCGCTGCACACAACAACTTCGCCGTCGGCAGGAATTATGATTGCTGAACTTTCGTTAACGGGGGCAAATCCGCAGTAGTAACGGACGATACCGATTTCGAGAAGGTTAGAAAAACCTACCAAAAGGTCAACGCCTTCACGAGCCATAAGTTTTCTCATAGCATCTACTCTCTGTTTGTACTCTTTTGCTTCAATTTTCGGGTAATTCATAATTATCCTCCTTTTATATTAAAAAGTTTTTTACATTGTCTGTAAGAATTGACATATATGTATTCTCATCTATTCCGTTTTGTTGCGCCATGAATTTAACTGTGCGGAGTATATGTGCATACCCCGTTCCGCCGTATTTCTTCCACATTGTTTTAAGACAAATATCGTTACATACGAGAATCTTTTCTTTATATCCTTCGTCAATAAGATTCTTCAGAAGTTTTATTCTTTCAAGGTCATACGCAAAGCGTCTTTCTTCCGATACATAAAACTCCTTGCCGAAGTTGTCAAACTCGATATAAACACCCTTGTCCAGAAGTGCTTTTATGTAATCGGGGCGAAGCCATACGTCAACGTGGTCGATACAGATTTTCTCGGGTTTCATACCCTCCCCTGTCAATATGTCGACAACTTCAAATCCGTTTTCCGTATACAAATCTGTATGAACGTGTACTGCCTTGCCGGTCTGTGCGCCTATCATACCTGCGGCGTGGAGCACCTTTTTTTCGTCAGGCGACATTACGGCACTTGTACCTATTTCGCCGATGATTCCTGCTTTTATATCAGTATCTCCGATACCACGGGTTATGTCGCGGTGCATCTCTTCCGCAAGTATTTCTACGGAAGCGTCCTTCACATAGGGGTAATGCGCCTTATGATAGTAATGACCGCAACCGAGAATAATATTTACGCCTGTACGTTTTGACACTTCCCTGAGTTTTATAGGGTCTCTTCCGATTTCATCGAGGGTGCAGTCAACTATCGTATTTCCGCCCCACTCCTTGAAATATTCAATTTCCTTTACGGCATCTTCAACATCATCCAAAAGTGCATTATCGAGTATTGCGTAAGGGTCCGAAAACACTTCTGCACGGTTATCCCCGCTTATCTTGTCGTGAAAACATTTCGGGGAATCGGGTGTTTCGTCAACACACATACGCATATCTATAAAGATATGTTCGTGGGAAGATACAACACCGAGTTTATCTTCGCTGATTTCGCCGAGAACTGTTGTAATCATATTATTCCCTCCCTGTTTCTTGTTCTGTATTCAATAGGAGCATATCCTGTATAATTCTTAAAAAGCGTATTAAAATACTTTACATCCTGAAAACCAAGGTGACGTGATATACTTGCGGCAGTATGATTTGTTTCGCGCAAGAGCCGTTCCGCCTCTTCCACTTTGAGTCGGTTAAAGCACGCAATCAGCGTTTCCCCCGTCTGTTTCTTGAAAGTACGACAAAGAAAAGAACGGGAATAATTAAAGCGGATACATATATCGTCAAGAGATAGTTTATTGCAAAGATTTTCCTTGAAATAATCAACAACTGTCTTCGCCAGAACGGCATCGAAGTTTTTGTCGGAAAGGAAAACTATTCTTGAATCCTTTTCAACCGAGAGCTTGCGCAAAAGGCAGATAAGAAGATATTCAAGCAGAATGATAATTGCCTGCTGACCGCCGAAATTAGGATTCGCAAGCGCTTTGAGATGTTCATTCTCATCAATACGGAATGTTTTTCCGCACTCATCTATGATATTTTCCATAATTCCCGCGATATTTGCATCAGAACAAAACTTCATATCGCCCATTGCTTTCAATGACTGGGAAAAGCTTTGAAAACAGATTACAAACACCGTGTTATTGCTGTTTTGTTCACTGTGATATGAGTGTTTTTTATTGGGAGAAATAAGTGCAATCTCGCTTTCGGAAATATGCAGAGTCGTATCGTCAGTTTCAAGAGTTATATTGCCCTTCTGAACGTAGCAAAGTTCCCAGAAATCATGGCTTTCCTCGTAATCCTTGTACTTGCCGTCAAAATCAGGGTATTCAAGAGCTATAAGCTCCTTTATATCAATTACATTGAAAATTCTGTGCCTGATGTAACTTCTCATATTATCACACTCTCTAGTTTAATTATAGAAAAATTTTATATAGATGTAAACCTATAATATTACACTTAATATACCATAATATTCTCCTAAAATCAAATTAAAGAATATTTTTATATCTTCGTTTTTCGGACAAAAAAAATGATGCGATAAAATTATCGCATCATTTTTCTCGATTTATTGTTTTATGTACTCAATAAGGGGTTTGATTTCTTCTATATCCGTAAAATCGCCGTCCGCGTCACAAAGCTCGACAAGAAGTTTTTCCATCTCGGTGGGTTCTTTTTTCGAGGACATAATCTTCTTCAATGTTTTAAGAGCCGCGCGATGCACGGGAGTAAGTTCGGAAAGCACCATCTTTCCCATAAAGTTGAAAAGCTTTATATTCTCGGGAACACCTTTTTTAAAGTTCTTTTCTACAACGTATTTGTCGTAATAGTCACGGCAATCAATCGGGGTAATGCCCGTTGTATAAATTGCGATTTTTTTGTCCGACAATTTATCCATATTTCTTGTGATAAGAGTTACACCGTTTATAACCTCGGCATAAAGCCCTCCACCGTAGATGATTGTATCATACTTTAAAAGGTCGGTTGCCGATACGGTTTTTGCCTCGGCGATATTGCAGGAAAGCTCCTTTGCTATCCACTCGGCATAAGTTTTTGTACTGCCGTATTTTGTTTTGTAAATTACTATTGCGTTCATTTTCATTACCTCCTGCAATTATTATATTAAAATATATCCCGAAGTTTCATAAATCGCTTTTCCATTAGTTTTTCAATTGTCATAATTTTACCTTTTCTCAAGCATATCTATCAAATCCGCAATTGCGTATTCGTCGTTTCTTTTTACAATAATATCAGAAACTGCCTTAACACTGTCAAGAGCATTTTCTACCGCAACTCCTATATCAGCGCCCTTCAAAAGCGGGATATCGTTTTCATAGTCACCTATACCTACGGATGTGTGAATTGTTTTGAGGTATGCTTTTATGAACTTAACTGCCTCGCCTTTTGTTGCGGATAGGGAATTGAATTCCACACCTGTATTCCATGATTTTGCGATATAGCAGTTTTTAAATTCAGTTTTATTCAATGCAAATTCCTTGAACTTATCCGCATCTTCTACAGAAGTAAAGCGGCACACTATTTTAAGCGGTTTTGTATCCTTGATATCGTCAGGAATATTTCCAATGGAAAAAGAGAAAGTTGTTCCGTCCTCGCATCCGTTATGGGCGGTTATACCCATACTCTCGCAGGGATATTCCTTTATGATTCCTGCAAACTGCCCTACCGTGAAAGGAAGCGTGGTTTTTTTGAGAATCTTTTTAGTTTTATAGTCATAAATGACACTTCCGTTAACAAGGCAGGCCGGTGCATTTATGCAGTCCAGAAGATTGGAATTTTTGAGATAATCAACATTTCTGCCGGTGGTAAAAGTGAATTTCCCACCCTCGTTCCTAAAATATTCAACTGCTTTTTTGTTTGCTGAAATTATCTCTTCCGATCCGGTAAATGTCCCGTCTATATCCGAGCATATTAAGATTCCGTCAAACTTTCCCATTTCGTTCTCCTTTTAAAAACAGAATGTGGTCACCAAACTGCGTAGCAGGATTAAAACATACCCATATTCATATTGTTCATATCATTCATCTGCTGTGCCGCCGTATCCGAGGGATTAAATCCGGGACCCTGAACATAACCACCGTGGTCGAAAGGCGTTACCGCTTTCATACTTTCTTCCATTGCGTGGCGGTTCATTTCGTCAAACTGCTGTTGGTTCATCTGACGATTAAAGTCATCCTGCATTTGCATATGCATCTGCATATTGTTATTATAGCCATTGCTTCCGCCGCTTCTGCCTGCACTTGTATGCGCGGAGCTTCTTCTCTTGTTATACATAGCGTTGTACTTCTTCATAGTTTCCCTGAGAGTCTTCTTGTTATACATAATTCCATTTGCAACACTCACAGCAACTATGCCGAGAAGAACAATCGCCGTAGATATGATTAATATCAAATTATTCACAGGGACATTTTCTACTTTTTCCATACCTTCCGCAAAAACCCTAACCGATACAGACATTAAAAAAGAAAGTGTAAATATAAGCTTTTTCATAATTATTTTCCCTCCCCGAAGCACGCTTTTTCAAGAAGCGGATTGTAAGGCATTTTCTTTGAATTATTAAGAATTATAATATTTATAATCAGTTCTACAAGGCAATAAAAAACTAAAAGTCTAACTGAAAGATAAGGCGATTGCAGAGCTGCAGCATAAATTATCGCTAAAAAAACTCTGCCGAAAATACTGCGACCGAAAACAGGCTTACCACGGAATATGTACGCAATCTTGTAAATCGGCGGTTTTGTCAGTGCAAATAAAAAACCCCATATTACAGATACAACTATACTGATTGTAATAAATGGATGACTGTACACATTATACGCTTCAGAAACATCTTTAGCATAGATAAGTGCATATATGCCATTATAAATCATGATAATTAGTATACCTGTCGGTATAAAACGCATAATAGCCGCGTTTATCCAACGAAGAATGAAAAGCGGTGTTTTTAAAGCACCTAAAATAATATTTTTCATGTCCGCACATCCTTTTTTTAAGTAAATTTATGATAAATTAATTTTATCCAAAATGCTTTTTCCTTCCCACTCGCGCGGAGGGGTAAAACCCATTACATCAAGAATGGTCGGGGCGATATCTAAAATACTGATGTTCTCAAGCGCTTTTTCTTTTTCAAAATTATCTCCGCAGAAAAACATCGGTATTGTCATATCTTCGGGAAGGATGCTTCCGTGAGTTCTGTCGTGTCCGCCGTGATCGGCAGTAACTATAACGGTATACTCCTCACCCGCTTCATCTATTACTCTTTTTACATTATCAATCGCTTTACTTATATAGTCAAGATAAGTTTCAGTCATCCAACCGTTGTCGTGTCCGCCCTTGTCGTCGGTTTCAACCATATAAAGAAAAACGAAATCAGGTTTTGCAAGTTTTACATAATCCAGTGCGCGATCTGTAAGCATACCGTCGGTACCTTCAAACGCGTAAGCGTTGATATACTCTGACGCTTCAAGTGAGCCTACACGACCGATATCGCGAAGTGGCTCCCAACCGTAGAACATACCACATCTTTTTTTATTCGCCTTAAGTTCCTCAAAAAGACCGCTTATCGGTCTTACGGGGGTGGCGTAGTCGTTTGTAAGAGTTCCGTGTCTTTCGGGAGGTACGCTGTGAAACATTGACAGATGACAAGGAAGTGTTACAGACGGAAACACAGTTTTTGCAGAGAGAGTATATGAGGACTTTTTCATAAGCTCGCCCACATATTCGTTTTTACATTTCAAAAACCCGTCAGGCCGCATCCCGTCTATTGAAATTAAAATCACTTTTTTCATGATATCCGTCCTTTTTATTAAAACATTTTCTGTCAGACAGCAAAGAGCATAAAGCCTATTGTATTCGTCGCAAAATTAGCAAACATATGAATAAGCCAGGACAGATATATGTTTTCACTTTTTTCATCAAATTTATTAAAAATCATTCCGCCTACAAAAAGTCCCAGAAGCGAAATCAAAATCACCGGCAAACCAAACCACCCGATCATCATAGCAATATGATAAAGGGCAAATGCGCTACTGCTGAACACATACGCAAATCTCTTTGTGAAAAATTTTCCCATCGTCAAGAACGCATATCCGCGAAAGAAAAACTCTTCGAGGAATGAATTGACAAATGAAATATAAATTGCAACCCAAAGGAAATTTGATTTGTTTACGCCGGTTGTTTCGTTAAGGCTTCCCACCAATGCTGAAAAATCAAATACATCTTTGAATATGAGGTACGCGCCTACAATAACGACATATACCACAGCACCTAAACTAGCGGCAAACAGAAAACCTTTTTTGTCAGGCTTAATCAATGTTTTTATATTGCATTCTTTATTAAGCAAAGCATAAATAGAAGGTATCAGCAAAAACATAACCATTTTTATTGCGGATTTAATCACATATCCCGGTTGAATAATCGCATCTACAACGCCCATAACAAGGCAAGCAAATATTACAAGTATAGGTATGTATATTCTCTTACTCATAAAATTTATCCTTTCTGACGGCAATACAAAATCATTTATGTTTATTATAGCACTACTCTAAATATTATGCAAATTAAAAAAAGAAACCGAAACGAAGTTTCGGTTTCTTTTTTTAGTTATTTAGATATTTTTGTAAATATGTAAACGATAGTAGCGATAACTGCCATTACGATAAAAATCGCAAGCATTCCCTGCCACATAACCTGTACTGCATTCATTAAATCTTTCATAATTCATATCCTCCATTAACCAAAAGCGAATAATCCAAACTCTGATTTTTAGAGGCAGATTTCCGCTTTCGATGTGTTAAAATACTCGGTAATCCGTCAGGATTACCTGCGTTTTTGCCTTACAAGGATGACAAGCCAAAAGATACCGAAATTCCACCGTTTAAGGCAGGTTCGGATTACTCTCTTTTGGTTACTTTATCAAATTGGGAACGAGACTGAGAATCATTCCGCCTGCAATAACTGATGCAATCTGACCTGAAACATTAGCACCAACTGCGTGCATAAGGAGGAAGTTCTGGGGATCTTCTTCCTGACCGAGTTTCTGAATTACGCGTGAGGACATGGGGAATGCAGAAATACCTGCCGCACCAACCATGGGGTTTATCTTTTTCTTTGAGAAGAGGTTTAAGAATTTCGCAAAGAAAACACCTGCAATAGAGTCAAATATAAACGCTACAAGGCCAAGACCCATGATGATAAGTGTATCAAGAGCAACAAATTCAGAAGCCTGCATACTATAAGAAATTGTTATACCCAAAAGAAGTGTTACAAGGTTTGCAAGCACTTTCTGTGCTGTTTCGGAAAGTGAATCAAGCACACCGCACTCTCTTAAAAGGTTACCGAACATAAGGAAACCAACGAGTGCAACAGATGTAGGAGCAATAAATCCCGCAACGAAAGTTACAATTATGGGGAAAGCTATTTTAAGCGATTTTGAAACGTTAGCAGGGTTGTATTCCATTCTTATCTGACGTTCTTTTTTAGTTGTAACAGCCTTGATTGCGATAGGCTGAATAATCGGAACGAGCGCCATATATGAATATGCCGCAACGGCGATTGCACCAACATATTTTGAATGAAGAACCTGTGATACAAGTATTGATGTAGGACCATCAGCCGCACCGATAATACCGATTGATGCTGCGTCCTTTAAGTCGTATCCGATCAAAACAGCAGCAATAATTACAAAGAAAATACCAAACTGTGCCGCTGCACCGAAAAGAAACATCTTGGGGTTAGAAAGAAGCGGACCGAAGTCAATCATAGCACCGATACCGATGAAAAGAAGAAGTGGCATTGCTTCTGATGCCTCGATACCTACTTCAAATAATGACTGAATAATTCCGTGCGCCTCTTGGCCACCTACCATCTGGTTCAGAACACCTGTGAAAGGAAGGTTAACGAGTATTGCACCAAATCCCATAGGGAGAAGAAGCGAAGGTTCGTATTCTTTCTTAATCGCAAGGTAAATCAAAAGGATACCTACTGCATACATGACAAGTTGTTGCCATGTTACCGCCATAAAGCCGTCTAATAAAAAGCTCATAATTGCACCTCTATAAATAAATTTTAATTATTTTTCCGAACCTACGGGGCTTACGATACTGAAGCCGACATTTACAAGGTGGTCGGCAACTCTTTCAAGTCCCCCAACGGTTGATGAATAGTAGGGGCTTACCTCAACAGAGCAATTACCCTCTGCAAGTCGTGTAAAATGCCCTGCAATGAGCTCTTTCTTCATTGCGTCAACACTCTCTTCAAGCTTGGTAAGCTCGGGCAATTCTTTTTTATTGAGATTCTCGAAAGCGTCTATTGAAATATCAAACATCTTCAAAACAGTTTCACACATCTCTTTAACACCGTCAATCGCCTTTTCGGAGAATGAGATACCCTTTTCTTTCATTTCAACACCGATTTCGTAGAAGTTCTCGGCGTGGTCACCGATACGTTCAATATCGTTCAACACGTGGAAATATGAACCGATAATTTTTTCATCGTTACCTTCAATAACTGCGGAAAGCTTGATAAGAAACTCTGTAAGTGCGCTGTTTGTAAAGTCGATGATTGCTTCGTTTTTAACAATCTGCTCACCCTTTTGTGTTTCTCCGTTATTCATCGCATCAAAGCTGAGGCGTGTATTTTCCTGTGCAAGCTTGATCATATAGTCGATTTCTTTCTTAACCTGCATAAGAGCAACAGTCGGCATGGTAAGAAGTCGTTCATCGACATATTTAAGCGACATAGTTTCTTCTGTGTCTTTTTTATCCTTGATAACCGAGCAAGAATAGTTTACGAGCTGTCTTACAAAAGGCAGAAGTAAGAGAGTAGTTGTCACGTTGAATATAACGTGGAAAAGTGAAACACGCATCTGGAGTGACATAGCGTCATCTCCGGGGAATGCCGACACAAGGATGTCTATCACGGGCTTTTTGAAAATCCAGATGATAGCCGCGAATAATACTGAACCGATTACGTTGAATGTAAAATGGATAAGTGCAACTCGTTTTGAGTTTGCATTTGCTCCCACTGATGCTAAAAGTGCTGTTACACAAGTACCGATGTTCGCGCCAAGAATGATGAAGAGTGCAAGTTCAAGCGGAAGCACACCTGCACCAACCATTGTTATAACTACACCTGTTGCGGCAGAAGAACTCTGAATAAGTGCTGTGAAAATAACACCCACAACAATGAGAAGAAGCGGGAAATCTATTACTTTGAAAATCTCGGTAAAAAGGTTTTCTACAAGAGGATTGCCGAAAGCCTGCTCGCTGCTCATAATATTAAGACCAACGAATATAAGACCGAGACCACTGAAGAGACAACCTGCAATTTTAACCTTTTCCTTTTTTGCAAATCCCATCATTACACCTGCGAAAGCGAAAAGGTACATAAGCATATCGAAGTAGTCATTTTTAAGAGCAACAAGGATACCTGTAATTGTTGTACCAATGTTTGCACCCATAATAATCGGCGTTGCCTGCATAAGTGTCATAACACCTGCATTTACAAGACCGATAACCATAACCGATGTAGCAGATGAAGACTGGATAATAGCCGTTACACCTGCACCTATTCCTACGCCTGAAAATCTGTTGTTACTGATTTTTTCAAGCAATCTCTTCATTCCTGCGCCAGCACTTCTTTCAAGTGCGTCGCCCATGAAGTTCATTCCGACGATAAATACGCCTACGCCGGCAAGAAGCCATATAAGGCTTTGTAATAACTGAATAATTTCCTGTGATGTTAACATATAAAACTCCTTTCAAATGTTTCTTGTTTATATATATACATACTCCAAAACGCAAGCAGAATAATTCATTTTGAGGTAAGAATTGTTAAATTTAACCAAGGTAAGTTCACCAGAAAATCCGAACTTTCCCTCATTTTAAGATTACCAAAAAATTATTTTCAAGTCAACTATTTTTTGCACAAAAAAACGCAGACTTTTGTCTGCGTTTTTAGTGTTATTTCTTAAGGTATTTTGCTACTTCTTCAGCAACAAGTCTTGTGATAGTTTCGATGTCGGGCATCTGGGGTGCTGCACCACTTCCTGCCTTGCCGTCGCTGCTGAAGAGCTTCATCTTCTGAAGTGTTGCCTGCTTAACAGCTTCAACTGCAGCAGGGATAAGGTCAATAAGACCCTTTTCCATACTCTGGAACTTTTTGAATTCTGCTTCAACTGCGGCAACGTTGATATCTGTGAAGATGTTAACCTTGCTGATACCATCCTGAATTGCCTGCTTGAAGTCGTTATCCGTAAGACCGCTGCCACCGTGAAGAACAAGCGGAACATCAACCGTTCTTGCGATTGTGCGGATTCTTTCAAAATCAAGTTTGGGAGGAAGCTTATATGCACCGTGAGCGTTACCTACAGCGATAGCAAGCGCATCTACACCTGTCTTTTCAACGAAATCCTTTGCAAGAGCAGGATCTGTGAAATACTTTGAAGGATCTTCAAGGTGAGAACTACCTTCTGCACTACCTTCGTTATCGCCAACGTGACCAAGCTCACCTTCAATTGTTGCGCCGTAAGAATGAGCAATATCCGCCATTTCTTTAACTTTTCTTACATTTTCTTCGTAAGAATCTGTTGAGCAGTCATACATAATTGATGAGAAACCAAGTTCAAGAGCCTTTATACAAGTGTCGTATGTAAGACCATGGTCGAGATGTATAACAACGGGAACTGATGCCTTTTTAGCCATAGGAAGAAGATAATAAGAAACTTCTTCAAGAGGGCCGTAAGGAAGCAGAACTTCAGCTGTACCCATAATAACGGGACTGCGGCTTGATTCTGCAGCGTTTATGATTCCGCGTGCAAGTTCAAGGTTAACGGCGTTAAAAAGACCTACTGCATATTTTCCTGCTTTAGCCGGTCTTAACACCTCATTCATATTAACTAACATGTGCATTTCCTCCTCGGGGTTCACTTTATATCAGATGCCTTTTCGGCAGTTGTTTTCGTAGTTGGGGGGCAACCCTGCGAAAGCAGAGTTGCCCAAAAAAACTAAATTACTTCAATGTGGGAAGAATTTTTTCCACATCACCGTGGGGTCTGGGAATTACGTGTGTTGCAACGAGTTCGCCAAGACGACCTGCACTTGTGCTACCTGCTTCTACAGCAGACTTTACAGCACCAACGTCACCGCGTACCATAACGCTTACAAGACCGCTACCGATCTTTTCTGTGCCGATAAGAGTTACGTTTGCAGCCTTAACCATTGCATCTGCTGCTTCGATTGCTGCTACAAGACCTCTTGTTTCGATCATACCCAATGCTTCCTGTGCCATTTTTGTTTCCTCCTTGATTTATTGTGAAATTTATTTATTTAAATACTCAATTAATTCGTTTACTCCATATCCTGTATGAGAGTCAATTCTGAAAACTTCCTTACATCCGCTGATACGAAGCCAGTTTTCTGCGCGGTCGGGATTTGCATCCTCCTGTTCGCACTTGGTAACAATTCCGATTACTTCGCGGTTTACCATACTGGTAATACACGGTGGAAAAAGTGAATACGGCTCTGTCGCGCTGATTAAAAGCCCGATTATATCCGCCTCGTAGGAATAAAGCGCAAGCGCACGTCCGAGATGGTGTGTCTGTGCATATTCTCCGGGGGTGTCTATAAGGTTATTTTCGAATTTAATATACTGCGTTTTGTCGTAGCTTATCTCTTCGCCACGAAGAACCTGCGTCAGTGTTGTTTTTCCGCTTTCGCTACGTCCCATCAGAATCAAGTTTTTCATTATGTCTTGGTTATAGGGCAAACAGTGAATTTAAGCGTATCACGACAGTAGTCAACAAGTGCCGTCAGTGATGCCTGAACTTCGGAAACTGTGCCTGTCACGATAAGTGTACCGCTGAATCTGTCAACGAATCCAAGCTCAACTCCTGATGCCTTTGTCGCTATATCGCCCGCGATTATTGCAGTTTCAGCAGGTGACATTGTCACGATGCCGATAGCTGTTTTTGAATAATCAATCGCAGGGTCAAGACCGAGCTTTTTATACAAAATATCATCGGGATTAGCGATAATATGAGCTATTGTAATCTGTTTACCCGGAACAAGTTCCTGGACTATTCTAAGCTTATCCTGAAGCGAAAGGTTATCAAGCATTGCCCTATCCTCCTATCTTATAGTTTTAATTCTGATTATTAAAATCCTGACTGTTCAGTTCTGTTTATGATATCATCCTGAAGTGATTTTGAAAGAGTTGTAAACAGTGCGCTGTAACCTGCAACACGAACTACAAGGCCCTTATACTTTTCAGGATTCTTCTGCGCGTCGAGAAGTGTATCACGACTTACTACGTTAAACTGCATATGCATACCCTTCTGATCGAAGAATGCGCGGATAAGAGTGATAAATCCGCCTATACCTGATGCACCCTTGAGCGCAGAGGGATGGAATTTCATATTGAAAAGTGTACCGTTTGATGCGATACCGTGGTCAAGCTTTGCTACAGAGTTTGCTGATGCAGTAGGACCGTTCATATCGCTTCCTGCAACGGGAGATACACCGTCTGCAATAGGTGTTCCCGCAAGTCTTGCATCAGGTGTTGCACCTGTCTGAAGACCAAGCGGTACGTTTGCAGATACGGGATAAAGACCAGCATGATATCTGCCGCCACGGGGATTTTCGTATTTTTCAACGGGTCTTGTATATGTATAAGCAACTTCACGACCTACAAAGTCAACTTCATCAATATCGTTACCGAATTTGGGAAGTGCCTTGATTTCGTTGTAAAGCGCCTGATACTCTCTCTTCTTGCCTTCTTCTATGTTATTTTCCTTAATCTGCGCATAGATTTCTGCAATCTGATTTTCAGAGATTTCGTAACCCTTGCCCTGAAGTTCTTTTATAACTTCAATTGTAAGGTTTGTCGCATAAGCTTCTGTATGAGGCATACCGAAGTTATTTCTGATTGCATCGGCATACTGCTGTAGAGATACTTTCTTTGTCTTGTAAACAAGCTCGTTCATTGCATAAAGACCGTCTGCAACGTTTGCTATACCAAAGCCCTGAGGACCTGTAAAGTTATAGATTGCACCGCCTTCCTGCGCGCTCTTTCCTGCCGCGATACAGTCATCAACCATCGCTGAAAGGAAAGGAAGCGGACAACGTTCCATATGCGCGGCATCAACCGCGTTATCTGCGTTGACCATAAGCTTGATTGCGTAATCCATCTGTTTCTTATATGCGTCGAAGAACTTGTCGTATGTATCAAAATCAGAAAGTTCGCCTGTTTTCGGGCCAATCTGAACTCCCTTATCCATACCGTTTGAGAATACAAGTTCCATAGGACGAAGCATATTGAAAAATGCAGCATCGTGCCAACCGTCTGTCTTTCCACCCTTTTGGGGCTCAACACAACCGATTATGCAGTAGTCACGTGCATCTTCAAGAGTAAGTCCGCGTGAAATAAGTGCGGGAATAATAACTTCGTCATTATAATAAGCAGGGAGACCGATACCTGTCTTTGTAAGCTCAGCCGCCTTTGCCATAAGTTCGTAAGGTGTGCCGTTCCACACTCTCATAGAAAGTGAGGGCTGGGGCAGATTAACGTGCATTGAAGCACTGATACACATATATGTAAGGTCGTTTGTGGCATCAAGACCGCTTGTATCCTGACCACCTACGATAAGGTTCTGGAACATACTGTAACCGGCAAAACCTTCTGCAGAAAGTGCGTCACGAACCTTGTTAAGACTATTAAGTTTAACCCATACACAGTCGATAAGTTCCTGTGCCTGTTCGCGTGTGATTTTGCCACTTTCAATATCCTTTATATAATAAGGATACATATACTGGTCAAATCTACCTGGCGAAATTGAGTGACCGCTTGATTCAGTCTGGATAAGAAGCTGTACAAACCAGAACGCCTGACAAGCTTCATGGAAGTTTCTTGCACCGTTTTCGGGAACGTTGTTACAATTTTCAGCGATTGTAAGAAGTTCTTCGCGTCTTTTTGCGTCAGTACAAGCGTCTGCCATCTTCTTTGCTTCTGCACTATATCTCTTTGCAAAGATTATTGCCGCCTCACAGCTTTCCATAACAGCTGTAAGGAAATTATAACGCTTTGCATAATCGCCGTCGTAGATATTGCACTTTTCTCTTTCAGCCTTGGCATATTCGTAAATACCCTTGTAACCAATCTTGAGCACCTTCGCGTAGTCTACGCATACGTGACCGATACCGTTGTAGAAATAGTTACCAACTGTGAAAATATTATGTTCAATAGCGGCAAGGGCCTCGGGAGCCATATAGCTTGTAGCAAGCTCGCTTGTCGTTCTTCCCTGCCAGTACTTATGCACTTCTGTAAGTTTTTCGGCTGTTTCCTTGGAAATATAGAAAGGATCGGCACTACGTGTTGCAACGGTGTCAAATTCCTGTTCAAGCCATTTGTTTGAAAATTCGGGGAATGTCTGGCAACCACGTGGTGATATAGTGTTGGAACCGACAACAAGTTCATTGTCGCGGATTACAACAGGAAGCTTTTCTGCAATTGCGCGGAACGCCTTGGACTTTCTCAAATATATAGACAGACCTTCAGTATTCTTAAAGCTTTCTGTGATGATTTCGGCACGTGTTGATTCAATAGTAGGCGTACCTGAATAAAGATCATCTATAAGCTTCTGAATACGGTCAGTTTTTTTAATTTCTTCGGTGAATACTTTTTTCATAGCCATTCCTCCCAGTTTGTTAACCTTATAATACATTATACGCGCGCGAAAGTCAAGTTTTTTCAAAGAAAAAATAACAAAAACACAGATTTTTTTATAAAAAACCCTCAAAAATCCAAGCGGTTTTGTTGGTTTTTGTGTTTTTGTGTGTATTTTTTACAAAAAACGCCTCATTTTTATCACAAAGCAGGTCTCTTTATTATTTTCGTTTGTCAAGTGTTTTTTCCTCATTAAATGCTAAATTTCAAACAGCGACGATATATATTGGAAAAATCTGCCTCAAGTTGTTGACAAATCAACATCTTTTTGTTAAAATAGAATTGTTGAAAAATCAACATCTCTATTTGGGAGGTTTTTATTATGATGGAAAAATTTGAAGTAGGCAGATTTGAAGTGTTTACACTTGCTCTTTCAGAGATTATGTCTAACTGGAATAAGATTGCAACAGAAGAACTTAAGCCCTACGGACTCAAGGGCGGTTATGTGGTTTACCTTATCGCGCTTTTCAAGGCGCCGGACGGACTTACCGCGGCTAACCTTGTACAGATGTGCAACCGTGACAAGGCAGAGGTTTCACGCGCAATAAAAACACTTGAAGAAAAAGAGTTTGTAACAAGAACAAACACAACTTCAACAGGGTACAGAGCAAACATCACTCTTACAAAAAAAGGACGCGAAGTTACACACGCACTTCGCGAAAGAGTAAAGCTTGTCGTTGAAAAAGGCGGAGAAGGACTCAGCGATAACGAAAGAGAAATCTTTTATAACGCGCTTGAAATCATATCAAAAAATCTTAAAGCAATAAGTGAGGATGGACTTAAATGAATATAGGAAAGAAAGTATTCTGCAGGGTTTATCAGTGGGCATTCCATGCGGCACTTCCCGTACTTCCCTACAGAGAACCGAAAATTTTAAACAGTACCAACGAAATTGCAAATGAAATAAAAAAGCTCGGACTTAATTCGGTTATGCTTGTGACAGACGAGTTTATGAAAAAATCAGGTGCAACAGAGTCGCTTGAACTGTCACTTTTTTCAAAGGGTATAAAGACAGTTGTTTACGATAAAACAAGACCCAACCCCACAACAGACAATGTTGATGAGGCAATGAAGATTTATTTTAAGGAAAAGCTCCAGTGCCTTATCGCGTTCGGTGGCGGTAGCGCAATGGATTGTGCAAAGGCAGTCGGCGCAAGAGTAAGTTATAAAGGAAGAAGCATTGATAAATTAAAAGGAGACCTTAGAATTTTCAGAAAGCTTCCTCCCCTTTTTGCAGTTCCCACAACGGCAGGAACAGGAAGCGAAGTTACTGTTACGGCGGTTATAACAGACCCTGTAAAGAAACACAAATACACAATGAATTCGTTTCCGCTTATTCCCCACTATGCAGTGCTTGATGCGAAAAACACATACACTCTTCCCCCACACCTTACCGCAACAACAGGTATGGATGCGATGACACACGCAATTGAGGCATACATTGGAAGGTCTACAAGTCGTGAAACAAGACGTCTTTCAGAAGAAGCGGTCAAACTTATCATTGAGAATATTGAAACAGCATACAGCGAACCCGAAAATCACGAGGCGCGCACAAATATGCTTCACGCGGCGTATAAGGCAGGTATTGCTTTTTCAAAATCGTATGTAGGATATATTCACGCGGTGGCACATTCCCTGGGCGGTCAGTATAATACTCCGCACGGACTTGCAAATTCCGTACTTCTTCCCATAGTTCTTGAAGCATATGGTGAAAAGGTATATAAGAAACTTTACACACTTGCAATTAAAAGCGGTGTTGCCTCAAAAGATGATAGCACCACAGTCGGTGCAAAGAAGTTTATTGCAAAAATAAAAGAGCTTAATAAAAACATGGGTATCCCCGAAAAAATCAGCGGTATTAAAAAGGAAGACATTCCCACTATGGCAAAACACGCAGACTGCGAGGGCAACCCCCTCTACCCCGTACCCGTACTTATGGACAGAAAAGCTCTTGAAAAATTCTATTACGAGGTGGCAGAATGAATATTGATGAAATAATTGTAAAACAGCAAGAGTTTTTTGCAAGCGGAAAAACTCTTGATATAAAATTCCGCAAGGAAATGCTTAAAAAGCTTTATTCTGCAGTAAAGAAATATGAAAACGAAATCAACGATGCACTTAAAAGCGACCTCGGCAAAAGCGAGTTTGAAGGTTTTATGTGCGAAGTTGGTTTATCACTTACCGAAATAAGCTATATGATAAAGCACGTGGCAAGATTTTCAAGAAGAAAAATCGTTGCTACGCCACTTCCGCAGTTTGCATCGGTAAGTTTTAAGAAACCTTCTCCCTACGGTAATGTGCTTATTATGAGTCCTTGGAACTATCCTTTCCTGCTTACCATTGAACCGCTTGCAGATGCAATTGCGGCAGGTAATACAGCAGTAGTAAAACCAAGCGCATATTCCCCCGCGACAAGCAGTATTATAAGAAAGATGCTGACCGAAATTTTTCCTTCGGAATTTGTAGCGGTTGTAACCGGTGGCAGAAAAGAAAATGCCGAGCTTCTTGACAAGAAGTTTGACCTTGTGTTCTTTACAGGAAGTCAGAGCGTCGGCAAAGAAGTTTTAAGACGATGCAGCGAGCACCTTACCCCTGCCGTTCTTGAGCTTGGCGGAAAAAGTCCGTGTATCGTTGATTCTTCTGCAAAAATTAAACTTGCCGCAAGAAGAATTGTTTTCGGCAAGTACTTAAATTGCGGTCAGACTTGCGTTGCGCCCGACTACATTCTTTGCGAAAAGAGTGTAAAAGACACTCTTGTACGCGAAATTGTAAAACAGATTAAAAAGCAGTACGGAGAAAAACCTCTTTCAAATGCCGATTACGGAAAAATCGTAAACGAAAAGCATTTCGAAAGACTCCTTTCCCTCATTGACGAAAATAAAGTTGTAATCGGTGGCGCTTCAAACAGAGAAACACTCCAGATTGAGCCGACCGTTATGGACAACGTAACATTTGTAGATGCAGTTATGGGCGAAGAGATTTTCGGACCGGTTCTCCCCATTATTACATACGATAAATTTGACGATGTATTCAGTATATTGAAGGGCAAGGAAAAACCGCTTGCACTTTACATATTCTCCGAGAATAAGAAGCATATTGACAGTATTTTAAGCCGTATTTCATTCGGTGGCGGATGCGTAAATGATGTTGTAATCCACCTTGCTACAAGTGAGATGGGATTCGGCGGTGTCGGCGAAAGCGGTATGGGTGCTTACCACGGCAAATGCGGTTTTGACGCGTTTTCTCACACCAAGAGTATCGTTGACAAGAAAACATTTATGGACCTGCCGATGAGATATCAGCCATACAACAGAACTGTTTATGGAAAGCTTCTTAAAATGTTTTTACGCTAAAAACAGAAAATGGATGTGAAAACCATATTTTCACATCCATTACAATAGGGATAGAAAAAAAAGGTTAGAACGGACAAACCGAACCAAAGCATCGCTTTGGGTTAACCAAAAGAGAATAGTCCGAACCTGCCTTAAACGGCGAAATTTCGGTATCTTTTGGTTTGTCATCCTTGTAAGGCACAAAGCATTACTGCCTCTTCCGCACCAAAATCTACTCAAAATTTCATCCGTTTCAGGTCAATGGAATTTACAGAGAGCAGATTTTTGATTTCGGAAGGCAAAAACGCAGGTAATCCTTGATGGATTACCGAGTATTTTAACACATCGAAAGCGGAAATCTGCCTCTGAAAATCAGAGTTCGGATTACTCGCTTTTGGTTACCCGACGGAGTACTAAAGTACGTCGAGAGGTGAGGTTTGTTCGTAGCAAAAAGACTTATAATCTCGGGAAAATCGAGTAAAATGAGATTTTCCAACAAAAATATAAAATTCTATCATTTTCATCCACATTTAATTTTATATATTAGCTGTCTTTTTGCGGTCTGGACTTTTTTACATCCCTTATCTGTTCAAAATATAGATTGCAAGATTAAGATATGCCGCAAAAGTTACCCATAAAAGATATGGTATCTGTAAATAGGCGGCAGTTGGCGAAATTTCGTAAAATCTTTTTATCATTGTAATTATCAGTATCCACAAAAGAATAATCCATATAAACGCAAAAAGATACGCCTGCATATTAAAGAAGATTATGCTCCAGAAGAAATTTACTGCAAGCTGGCTAAGATATACGCCCAGAGCACTGCTTATATCAATATCATCTTCTTTTCCTTTCTCGTACACAAGTGCGGCAGAAATTCCCATAAGTGTGTAAAGAACAGTCCACACTATTGGAAAAAGAACCGCAGGCGGAGAAAGTGGCGGCGATATAAAATCGTTATTCATGTTTCCCTGCGTAAGCAGTGCGGAGAGCCCCCCTACTCCAAGCGCTATCAGGACTGAAATAATGTACGGTTTAAGTTTTGACCACATATAAAGACCTCCTTTTGTATATTTTACGGAGAAAATTATGGTATTAGTACATAATATAGTATATTTTTTATAAAATTCATTGAAAACTGCTTTATATTGTGTTATGATTACTATATATGACTTTATATTGTGTTGACTACATTAAATTTGTTAGGAGACTTGAACTTGGAATTTATTTCACACAGTCCCGCGGAAACTGAAGAGTTTGCGTTTAATCTGGCAAAAAGAATAAGTGCGCCCCGTGTGATTTGTTTAACAGGCGACCTCGGTGCAGGGAAAACTGCGTTCACTCGCGGATTTGCCCGCTATTTTGGTATAGAAAAGGGAGTCAGCTCCCCCACCTTTATCATTATGCACCGTTATATGGGGATCGAAGTTATAAATCACTACGACCTTTATCGAATCAGCGATTTTGATGAACTCTGCGACATCGGTTTTGAAGAACAGATTGAAAGCGGAATCTCAATTATCGAGTGGCCCGATAACTTTATGGAATTTTTGCCCGAGGATAAGATTGTGATAAAAATCACACGCCTCGGCGAGAATGAGCGTCTTATCGTGACGGAGGATTTCTGATATGAAGATACTTGCAATTGACACTTCAGCATTGACTGCTACGGCAGCCATTCTTGCAGACGGAAAGCTCATCTCTGAAATCAGCACTACAACGGCACTTAACCATTCGGTTACTGTTATGCCGATGATTGATGAGCTTCTCAAAAAAGTTAATATGGACATATCTGAAATTGATCTTTTTGCGTGCAGCGAGGGACCCGGTTCATTTACGGGACTTCGCATAGGCATCGGCACAGTAAAAGGGCTTGCCTACGGACTCGGGAAAAAGGTTGTCGGTGTATCAACTCTTGAAGCACTGGCACATAACATCTCATTTACTGATGCGGTTATTGCTCCTATTATGGATGCAAGACGTAGTCAGGTTTACAACGCTCTTTATAAGTATGATGGCGAAAAACTGGTCGAGGTTACTTCTCCACGTGCACTTTCTGTTGAGGAATTGTGTGAAGAGATTTCCGAAAAGACAATTTTTGTCGGCGACGGAGTTTTTGCATATAAAGAAAAGATTAAAGAAACTCTTGGCGACAAGGCTATTTTTGCCACTCCGCACAATATGCTTCAGCGCGCAGGCAGTGTAGCCTATGCCGCGCAAAGCATTCCCCCTATTGATGCGGAAGAGCTTTCGGCGGTTTATTTAAGAAAACCGCAGGCAGAGCGCGAGCGCGAAGAAAAAGAAAGGATATGAACTTATGAAAATTGCAATGGCAGCTGACCACGGTGGCTTTGAACTGAAAAACATTCTCAAGGATTATCTTGCCGAAAAGGGTCACGAAATCACAAACCTTGGAACAGATTCTCCTGAAAGTGTTGACTACCCCGATTATGCGAAAGCTTGTTGTGAGGAAGTAATCGCAAAGAGAGCAGACTTCGGTATCCTTGTATGCGGTAGTGGTGTTGGTATTTCTATCGCGGCAAACAAGATTGACGGTATCCGTTGCGCGCTTTGTCCTTCAAAGGAAATTGCACCTCTTACAAAGCAGCATAACAACGCAAACGTAATTGCTCTCGGAGGAAGATTTACATCTCCTGAAGAGGCAAAGGCTATTGTCGACGCATATATGTCCGCTGAATACGAAGGCGGTCGCCATCAGGGCAGAATTGATAAGATTACAGCACTTGAAAAATAATAAACTTGTATAAAAGTTTTTAGGAGGGATTTTAATGCGTTGTCCGTTTTGTGGCCACGATGACAGCAAGGTAATAGACTCGCGCCCCACAGATGAAGGTGTGGCAATCAGAAGAAGACGAGAATGTATCCAATGTGCTCAGAGATTCACTACTTACGAAAAGGTAGAAAGTCTGCCTATTATTGTTATCAAAAAGGACAAAAACCGCGAATTGTTCAGCCGTGAAAAGCTTCTTGCAGGTCTTACACGCGCTTGCGAAAAACGTCCTGTTGAAACAAGCACTCTTGACCGTCTTGTAGACAAGATTGAGTCAGATTTACAAAACACATTAAAGCGTGAGGTTTCCAGTAAGGAAATTGGTGAAAAAGTTATGGAAGGTCTCCGTGAAATTGACGAAGTTGCATATGTAAGATTTGCATCTGTTTACCGTCAGTTCAAGGATGTAACTACTTTCATTAACGAAATCAACAAGCTTCTCACCGATAAAAATTAAATTGTAAGGAGTAAAAACAATGGCTATTAAATATTATGACGTGCAACCTTTCTCCTCTCTTCGCGAGATGCTTGAACTTGCAAAGAATGAATCAGGCGAAAAAGTTGCATATATGTTCAAAAATAAGGCAAAGGAAGTTTGCGAAAAAACTTACGGTGAATTTTACGAAGATGTTTATTCACTCGGCACCGCTATTGCTGATTTGGGTATCTCCAAGCAGCATGTTGCTTGTATTGGCGAAAACAGCTATCAGTGGATTAACACATATCTTTCAGTTCTTCTTTCTGACAACGTGTTTGTCGGCATTGATAAGGAGCTTCCCGAAAGCGATTATCTCCATGTTATGACAGACAGCGATTCATCCGTTATTTTCTATCAAGGTAAGTTTGAAGAATCTCTTAAGGCAAATCGCGAAACACTTTCAAACGTTAAGTATTTCATCGGTTTTGACCGTGAAGAAAACGACGGAGAATTCCTTTCTTTCAATCTTCTCCTTGAAAAAGGTCGTGAGCTTTACAAGGGCGGAAACACCGCTTTTATTGATATGAAAAACGACCTTGAAAAAATGAAGATGCTCGTTTATACATCAGGTACAACAGGTCTTTCAAAGGGCGTAATGCTCAGCGAAAACAACCTTATCTCCCTTATTTATCACGGACTTCGCACATCAACACTTTACACAAAGTGTCTTTCAATTCTTCCCTATCATCATACATACGAAGCAGTTTGCGGTATCCTTGTAGGTATTCATCACAGAGTTACACTTTGCATCAATGAAAGCCTTCGTGCAATCGCAAAGAATCTTAATATTTACAAGCCCGACTACATGCTTGTTGTTCCTGCAGTTGCGCTTGCACTTCACAAGAACGTGCTCAAGAATGCAGAAAAGCAGGGCAAACTTAAGCTCATTCTTACAATGATGAAGGTAAGCAACGCTCTCCGCAAGGTTGGTATCGACCTTCGCAGAAAGCTTTTCAAATCAGTTCACGACGGACTTGGTGGAAATCTTCTCGAAGTTGTTTGCGGTGGTGCACCCATCCCCGTTGATACTGCGTATTTCTTCGATGCAATCGGTATCATGATTCTTAACGGTTACGGTATTACAGAGTGTTCTCCCCTTGTAAGCGTTAACAATCCTCACGATAGCGACTATCGTACAGTTGGTCACATCCTTCCCTGTCTTGAAGTAAAGGTTGATGAACCTGACAGCGACGGAATAGGCGAAATCTGTGTTAAGGGCGATACCGTAATGCTTGGCTACTACAAAAAGCCCGAGCAGACTGCTGAAGTTATCGTTGACGATTGGTTCCATACAGGCGACTACGGTTACGTAAACAAGAAGGGTCTGCTTGTTATCACAGGCAGAAAGAAGAACATCATCGTTCTTGACAACGGTAAGAATATCTACCCCGAAGAAATCGAAAAATACATCTACATGCTTCCCTATGTAAAGGATGCGGTTGTATATGATTCAAAGGACGGCGATAAGCTCATCCTCTGCGCTGAAATTTATCCCGATCCCGAACTTATGGGCGATGCAGATGTAAACGCAGACGTTTGCAAAATGCTTGCATCCCTTCCCTCTTACAAGCAGGTTACAAAGATTGTAATGCGTGATACTGAATTCCCCAAGAACGCATCACAGAAAATCGTAAGAGGCAAAATCGAAAAGAAATAATTTTTCATAACAAAATCCCATCAGATTTTAAATCTGATGGGATTTTTATTTATGCTAAATATTATTTTTCAGCATATTCTGATTGTTTTTCCAAAGGCTTAAAGAAGCCACACTCTCCGCCATCTCTTCCGCCAAGAAAAGGGCAAACTTCCGAATGTTTATCAATTTTGTAATTAGTTTTTCCTACCGCGCATTTTTCACACATTTGCATTTTCTTTACGATAGGTTTTTCATAAGGCTTTTCAACCTTTTTTTCAGTAGGAAAAAATAAATTTATTATCTTCTTCGCTACAATAAGAAATACAATTACCAATAATGTCGCCAATACTGCTCTTTTCATTTTTTCCTCCTTTGTTAATTGTTATTTTCCTCGCCTTTTTTGCGAACATTTATAACCGGTGCCACATCCATTTTAGGGGGTAAATTTTCAAACGAGTCATTTATTTCTTCAATTTCTTCCTGGACCCAATCCATGTTTATCACAGAGAGAAATATAGTAACCGTAATCACTGCATAAAACAGGATAAGGGACATTCCTCCCGATATTCCCAGATTGGCAAATCCTCCCAGATATGTCACCAAGAAGAGCCACGAATATAATTCTTTCGGAATGAAAATGTAAGAAATTACACTTATAAGCGCAAACAAAGCTGTTGCGCACAGATTTACAGCAAGGTAAATTTTCTTTTCCGCCACCACCACAAAAAAGCCTCGAAGTTTAAATACATTCCATATGATATATATTATCGGAAGTATTATCAGCGCTATATCTCTCTGGATACTTTCAACAGGCATATATTTCGTTGACACACAAAGATAGCATACTAATGCAGACATAATAACCGAGCCGAAAAGCATTTCTACTACTCTATAAAATATCGCAATTATATCCTCTTTTATCATCGTTTTTCTCCTTATGTCATTAGCTATTAAAAAAGATACTACTCTTCTTTAATAGCTAAAATATTTGTGCAAGGAACTTTCGCTCCTTGCACAAATATACTAAAAATCATTAACCCGGTAAAATTGGTGTTTCGTACTGGCCGCCTTCAGTGGGTATGTCTCCGTCTTCACCGGGAAGATCAGTTGCTGATGTCTGGATAACATCTACAAGGTCAAACTGTATCATTTCAATTTCAGGTTTTGAATACTTCATAATAACTTTTCCTCCTTCCTTAATTTAAGCTTTCTGCTGCTGCTTTTGCGAATTTTGCCAGAGAGGGATATAATTCATCATTATCACCCTGCATTATTCTGTAAAGGTATCCATTTACACTCTCTTTAACCCAAGCTTCTTCTTTACCATCAGCAGAGAAAAGCGTAGCCTTTACAGGAGATGATGCATCAGCAATTGCAAGTGTTGATACTGTTGCTCCACGGTACTCTCCGCGTGTTACCATATCATCATACTTGATTGTTTCTCGTTTTGTTTCGCCATAATAATTTACATACTCGATTTCTATGTACATGCCTTCTGTAACATTTGTAAAGTATGCATTTAACTCTACTCTGTTTCTTAAGAACAGAGATGTCGCTGCTCTGCCACTTTCACTAGACTCAAAGTCTCTTGCTACTTCCACAGTTTTACTTGCATATACCTGATAAGTGTCGATGTCTTTGTTTGCAAGGTCCTCTTCTTTGTAGTTGAATGTTTCCTGTGCTGCCGCACCATAGTTGAGCATATCCACAAATGTTGTCATCCATTTTTCAGAACCACTTTGTGAGCTGTAGAAATCAAGATAAGCATTAGCATAGCCTCTTATACTTGTTGTATATGGAGTGCTGATTTTTTCATCTTTGCTGTTATATACTGTGAACACTAAATCGTCTGACATTTCACATGCTGCCACACCTGTATAGCTGACTGTGTAGCATTTTTCACCGTCAACAACTCTCTGTTCACATTCAGCAATATTAATTTTGGTTTCCGCCACTTCGCCTTCCTTATGCTGTTCAACTATCACATAAGATTCAGGATCAGTGATATCCGCGGTCTTGTAATAAATGTTTATTGCAAGAGAATTTCCGAGCACCATATTTCTGCGGAACATTCCAAACAATTCTGCTTCTTTAAAGTCAACGAGATTTGAAAGAGTGATTACTCCGTTTTCAAATGCGTATTCAGCGTAGTAGTTTTCAACTTCTACCTTGTCGCCAACGAGCAATGTCTCGTAATCAGGTTCTGCGCTTCCAAGGTAGTTACCATTTGCATCTACTGTAACCGTACCAGTGTATTCCTTAACAATAGGTCTTCCTTCAGGTACATTTGCAAATACGTTTTCGTTGATTACGAATGAAGCAAACTCATCGCCTGCTGCAGTGAGTGCACCGTCCATATCGTAAATAGCAATTGCCTTGTTTGTAAATGCATCAATGTAGTTATCTGTAATTGATACATTCATATTCTTAACAAGTCCCCAGTTTGTAAACTGGAAGAATGTGCCCTTTTCATAAGCTTCATTACCGCTTATTGTAAGGTTGCCTCCACCGATGAAGCCAGAAAGGTCAGTGGCATTGTCAGCACCACCCTCGTAGAGAATTGCTGACTTATTGGTTTTATCAGACTTTCCGAACACATTATTTGTAATTTTGCTGTCGCCCTTTAATGAGTAAACAACGATATTGTGGCTTTCCTGTCCGCTGAATGTACAAGCGTCAACAACAACATTCTCACCAATCAGGAAAAGAGCATTGTCACCTTCAACAAACTCTACATTTTCAATAGTAATACCAGAATACTGAACCTTGGGAGCATTCCACGCACCCTTATCAATAGAGATATGGGCTGAGTTGTCTGCTGTTCCCTGAACGATTGTCATATTCTTGATTGTAACATCACTTGATTTGATAACAAATGCGCTTGTAGCAGAATCAAAGATAAGCTTTGTTTCTGCTTTTCCTGCACCTTCGATAGTAATAGCCTTGTCAATTACGATTGAAGCAGCATTCTTATCGAATGTAATCTCGTTTGCAAGTATAGTTACTGTCTCTCCTGCATTTGCTGCTGCGATAGCTTCAAGTACGGTTGTATATTTTGTATCGCCAACCTGTGCAACATAATTAACCTGTGCAAGTGAATACTTACCATCGCTATATACTACTGTATATCCGTCAACGCCTGCTTCTACGTCAAAACCTTCAGGAGCTGTGATAGTTGCAGTTGCGGAAGTGATAATAAACTTACCCTCAACTGAACCGCCATTTTCTACAATCGTAAGATTTCCTGTAGCCTTAATTGTCTTGCCTTCCGCGAGATTAAGAGTCTTACCATTAAGGTTAAGAGTGCTCTTGATCTGCAAATCTTTAGTCAACTCAACATCACTAAGCAAAGTCAGACCATTACTATAAGCAGTCGTTCTGCTCATCATCTGTGCTTCTGTGTAATAGTAAGCATTATCCATAGCAGCAAAGTAAGGCTTGCCTTCAGCATTTACAGCGCCACTCATATCGTTAACTGCAACTGATGCGAACTTAACTGTCTTGTCACCAAGGTCAAGCACTGTGCCTTCTTCAATTGTTACACCCAAAGCAGATGTAACACCGCTGCCGTTGCTGATATCAATAGCCATGCTATTTCCAAGAGCTTTAAAACTATTCTTAAGAGTAAGAGTAGATCCGTTTACAGTCAGGGCTGCCATACCCTTGGTAGCATTTATTATTGAAACATTATCAAATACTACGTTCTGAGCACAGTAGATATTGATTCCTGCTGCATTATTATTGTTATCAAGAACAATATTCTTAAGAGTAATATTGTTAGAATTTACACCGATAAGGTGTGTCTTGTAGTTCTTGATATTAAGTTTTCCGGAAACTGTGTACCATACTGCAGTTTCATCAGCAATGATACTGTGACCGTTACCGTCAATTGTAATTTCCTTGGCAATAGTTAATTTTCCAGTAAGCTTAACATCGTCAAGAAGAGTAATTGTGTCGCCATTCTTTGCTGCTTCGTAAGCTGCTGCGAAAGTTTCATATTTTATTCCGTTTACTTCTGCAACACGCTTAACGGCAGCAACAACAAATCCGTTCGCATCCTTTTCGTAGCCTTCAGCTATTATATCTTCAGCATTGAATGCAAGCTGACCGCCGATTACTTTTCCGTTTTCATTTGTCACTACATCTACGCCTGCGTATGATGTCCATGTTTTGATATTGGGATGAACCTTAATATCATTTGCAGTAAATGCACTGCCATTTACAGTATTATTACTGCTTGCCTTGATTGTAGCGTGAGTTGTATTAGCTCCACTTACTTCAATCCATACATGGTCTGCACCACCGAGGAACTTGTTGTTTTCAAGAACAACTGTATATTTATTACCTCTTGTTGTATTCTGTCCGAATACAAGACCGTTGTAATTTGAATATACTGTGTTATCTGTAACAGTAAATTCTGCACCATCAGCAATTGCCATGAACTTCACAGAATCGCTATTTGCCTGATAAGCTTCAGAAGAACCAAATGTGTTTCCTGTCAAGGTTGCCTTTGTGATAGTTGCCCAACCGAGAATCGGGTTGCTGCCACCTGCAGAAACAATGTTACAATCCTTAACTGTTAATTCAAGTTCTTTCGCTTCGATTCTTCCAAGAGAAATAAACGCGCTTCTTGAATTTGTATAACCTGTGTTTGAAGGAGTTACATTTGCTTCAACGCCTTCAACTGTGAGCTTTCCTGCAGCACCGGAATTAATCCATGAATTTCCTGTGAAGCTGAGATTTTTTACAGTAAGCTCTTCACAGCCTTCAACTGCATTGATTGTTACATTATTTACAACATTTACAACTACATCACCTGTAATTGTAAGGTTCTTATTAACTTCAACTGCTTCTCCATCAATTGCTGCAATTACAGTAATTGTATCGCCATTTTTTGTTGCTGCGATTGCCGCTTCAAGAGTTGTGTAATACTTGTCGCCTACTTTTGCCTGCACAGCAGGAACTACTGCAGTGGGCTTTTCTGCATAAGCACTACCAACCATAACTGAAGTAGCTTCGCCATTTTCAGTTACATTTGAGTGTTCAACGCCTGAAACTGTGATACCATCGCTTGAGATAGTGCCTACTGCGATTGCCGCGCTGTTTACCCATACGTCTTTGTTTATAGTAAGTGCTACATTGTTTACAGCACCGCCTTCAACTGAGCCGCCTTCAAACAACAAACCTGCAATACCGCCAATCAAGCCTTCTGCTTTGATTGTAAGATTTTCTACTTTACAATTTACTACATCAGCAGCTCCGCCGTAACCAATGATACCACCGGCTTCGCTTGATGCATTGATATAAGAACCTTCGTTTGCATTTACTTCACAGTTCTTAATTGTAGGATTACCATAGTATGCGTAACCAACAATAGTACCCACACCGTGAGCCTTAGGAGCATCAATCTTGATGTCGCCGATAACCTTAACATTTTCAATAGCAGCAGTATCCTTATATGCGAAACCAACTACTACACCAACGTTGCTACCTGTGTAGTTTCCTGCATTGATAGTTGCGTTTTCAATAGTAAGGTTCTTTATCTGTGCTGTTTCATAGATAGCACCGAACAAACCTGAACAGATATATCCGTCGCTCTTCTGCGCTGTTTCTGTTGCAGTAAGGTTGGATATTGTGTGATTCTTACCATCGAAAATACCATCAAAAGTAGCATTACAATCGTCGCCGATATTTACGCTCCAGTCGATGCCTGCCATATCAATATCTGCACCAAGTGCAACATATACGCCTGCAGCATTGTATTTTGTTTCGCCGGCGTTTACGCTGTCACGGAAGAGTACAAGATCATCAATATTATTGATAAGGTAGGGGTCTGCCTCTGTACCTGAGCCTGAAAGAGTGGCAAGTACAACCTTCTTTTTAATGATAACTTTATTATCAACAATTTCAACTTCCACAGAATCGTTATTCAAAGGCTCGATTTTTCCTGTGAAGCCTGACATATCAGCATTGATAATTACATTATCACCCTCATTCAGGCTGTTTATAGCTTCAAAATTGCTTGCATCAATATGGATTGTGCCTGCACCTATAATTTTCTTTGCCTTAACATAGCTTTCTGCATCTACATTAAATGCACCTGAAACTGTAATGGTATCAAGAACTTCAAGTTTTGAATCCTGAACATTTACAGTACCCATAACAGAGAATGTACCAATTTCATTAGCTGAGTTGAAGAGTGCATATGCACCGTTTTTGAAGGTCATTGTCTGTCCTGCGCGTACATCTACAAAGATACTTTTATAGTCATATGTTTCATTGTATCCGCCGTCATTTCTGCCGCCATCTACAACAAACGAACCTGCGTAGACATCTTCAATCTGACTATTGAATTTTGAGCCGGGCTCGATAGTTACATCGCCATAATATATGAAGTTCTTTGTATCGCTTGTACGTGTAACTGTTGCATTGTTTTTCAAAACAACATCACACTCAAACCAGATTTGTCCTGTTATAACAAGATTTACGCCATCAAAGATGAACTTTCCGTTCTCTGCTGTGCGGTCACCTGTGTAAATACTTTCGATATAATACGGCTTTGATGTGTCTTCCTGAACGAAAGTTACATTATCAAATGCTGTACCGTACAAAAGGTCGAATGAATCCTGTGTTTCAGATGTAGTTTCACCTACAAGAGTGATAGTTACATCTTTCATCCCCTTGTCCTTTGCATCAGCAAGAGCGGATGCAACAGAGGAATATGCTTTATCACCGATTTTTGCTTTCGGTTCTGTTACTATATCTTCCACAATGCTGAATGTTCCGTCGCTGTTAGCAGAAGTGGTGTAACCGCTTTCACAGTATCCTTTTACATCTTCATCAAATGTACCGCCTGATATTGAAATCTTACCACCATATACGCCTGCAAATTCATCAGCTGAATATGTACCGCCTGTGATTTCAACTGAACCTGCAGCCATATACAAAACGCGAGAAGTAGTAGGAAGTGTAGTACATGTAATGCTGCCGCCTTTAAGGAATGCTTTCGCGCTTTCATTCCATACAAGCACACCATTGTTTGCAGAGATTATATTACCGCTTTCAAGAGTGAAAGTAGTGTTTGCCTCATACAAACAGATTGCATTTTCATAAGGTGTTCCTGCAACAACAAGCTTTCCTTCTTGAGCTTCGGAGGAGTCTTTAATAGTAAGACTTGCTCCTTCGCAAAGATAAAACGCGATTGTTGAATCCGATACTGTTACTTCATAGCCATTAAGGTCAAAAACAATGTTTTTATGAATATTGTTCTGACTCATAGTTGTATCGCGAAGAACCTTAACTGTTGCGTTATCGGTTTCATCTGCTGCTGCGATTGCAGAAGAAAGTGTTTCGTACTTTTTGGCATTGCCGTCTGCAAATGTTACAGATGCAACTGCATCTATGAAGTCATCTGCTTTATATGTGTAGTCATCTACAGTTATGAAGTCTGCATTAAGAGCCTTATCCATGTTTTCAGCAAGACCGAGAGTAAGATTCACATTGATGTCGGGATTGGCATCGATTACCTCGGGTGTAAGGTAAATACCGCAGATGAAGTTTTTAACAGATGCACAAATGTCTGTATACTTAAAATCAAAGCCAGCACTTGTGATTACGGGGTAAACCTTTCCATCTTCAACGGTAAATCCGTCAAGAGGAATCTTAACCCATGTACCAAATGTAGGATAATATCCTGCAAGGTAACATCCGTCGCCTACGAAGCTTCCGTCCTTAAGACCGTCTATCTTAATGAAGAAGTCTGTTGTATATTTTCCGTAAGCATTCTGAGCAGCTTCCGCTTCAGTATCCTTTGAAACAAACTGCATAGCAATATTAAGGTCAAAAGCTTCTGTTGCTGATGTAAGTTTCTGACTTCCTATAAGATCATATTCATAGTATTCTTCTTCAAAGCTATACTGACCTTCGCCCTGAGAAACTTTTATTTTGCCGAGATTTTCAACCTGGGCTTCAGGAAGTTCGGCACCGGAAGTAGCCTTATCGATTTCTGTGTTATTTAAAACCAGCTTTCCACTCGTTTCAAGATATGGCTCGCCTTCAAAATCGTATGTAATGTTGTGCCCATTACCATTGATTGTAGTGTCATATTTTACCTTTACCTGTTTTGAAATCACAGCATCCTGATAAAGTTCCATAACCAGGCTCGGTGTTCCGCTAATTCCAAATAAGAATGGATTATCAGCAAAAACGTATGCCCCCTCTACCAAATCAGTATAAAGGTCAACATCTTCATCTATAGACTTGGTTCCGTTAATAGTCTTCGCTATCGAACCATCTCCGTTGAGGATATAAATCATAAACCCCCTTGTAGGCGTTTCAGAAGATGTTTCTTCTGCGAATGCCGTAATGCCGACACTTGAAAAAAGCATTGCCATTACGACAAGAAGTGACAAAATTTTCTTTGATGTCATTTCTAAATCTCCTTTTTGTTCTTCTTGCGGAATTCGCGTTTCCGCTTACGCGCAGAAATTGTCTTTTTTTTATGGCTGCTGTTTTCTGCTCTTACGCAGCTATATATAAAACTCTTTCGAGTGATTGTTATTTTCTTCTCTTTCTTCTGCTCCTTCTTCTACTCATTTTAACAAGAGGTTTTCCCAGAAAAGGAATTTGAGCTATGTAAAGTCGCTTAAGTTCTCGTTTCCAATGTCTTTTCTCATTCCCGTGTGATTGCTTAATTTTTGTACAAATATAACTGTGATTATATACAAATGGCAAACATACATTATTAATAAATTTCATAAAAATCGCACCAGTTAAAAAAAGTGCTATTATACTTCCCCAAATGATCAATGCAAATTCCATTGAACTTGTTTTCGACATAGAAACACCATCGCTTCCCCATAAAACCAAAAATGACTGCAACCTTAAAATAACTACATAATCGAAATTATGTGGCTGTATTTTAAGGTTGCAGTCATTTTTAAAAGAAATGTTGATTATTTGTGGTGTTATTTCAAAAAAAAATAGCATGCTTTTTAGACCGATTTTATTGAATTTGCAAAAATCGGTCTGTTTATCTATGTATTTTTTTGTATAGATTGGAAATTATCGCAAAAACAATGTGAAATCATTGACAATCACTCCTGTATTTGTTATAATTCATACACGAGTATTATAGGCTTTACTGTGAATATCCCACATAATTTCGATTATGTGGGATATTTTTTATAATCTTAAAAGCCCTAATTCCTGAATTTGTCTTCTGTGAATTTCGCCTGTTTCCATCGTATATATGCGGGTTGTGTTAATGCTTGAGTGACCAAGAATATCCGCAAGTCTCACTATATCCTTCTGAATGGTATAATATGTCCGTGCAAAAAGGTGTCTCAAATTATGAGGGAAAACTTTTTGTTCAGAAACATTTGCACTCTTGCAAAGTGATTTCATCATTTTCCATATCGTGCTTCTGTCAAGAGGTTTTCCCGTTCTTGTAACAAATACAGGACCGTTTTTTATTATTCTTCTTTTTGCATATTTTTCGAGCATCCTGCAAAGTTTTTCTGACAAAATCACTATTCTCATTTTTCCCTTGCAGTTAATCACGGCTTTTCTCATTTTTACCGCTTCGACCGTCACATACTGAAGTTCCGAAACGCGTATTCCACTTGAACATATTGTCTGCATGAGCATATATAGTCTTTCATTACTTTTAGACTTTGCCGCATCAAGTAATCTCTCATATTCTTCTTTGGAAAGTTCTTTGTCCTTCTGTGCAAAAATTTGTTTTTGAATTCTAAGCATCTTAACTTTTAATCCGTACCATTCATTATAGTCAAAAAAACTATTCAATGAAGATAAAACAGAATTGACAGACGATGGCGTAAACTTACCCATCAAATACTCTTTGTAGTCAAGAACTTTTCGTTTATCTACTTTTTCTCCCGAAACCCACACAAGAAAGGCCTTGACATCACGCATATACTTATCCAATGTGGCTGAAGCCTTTTCTTCATTAATTAAATAATCCTTGAAATTTTCAATTAAACTTTGAGTAATTGTTATAGTCATTTGAACAACTTCCTTTCACTGATTATATTATTATTTTACCACAAAATAATAATATTCTGATAAGTTGCCAATGATCTGTTATGCTTTATAAAAGATTGTATATATTCCCGACTTACAATTATATTATGCTTTTGCGCCTTGTCAACCATTTTTTACAGTTCTTTTTTTGTTCCTCCTCTCATATATTTATTGTGACAAAGGAGGAATTTATATGCAGGCAGAACATTCTTACTCAAGCGGATTTATAGTATCTCCGCTTTGCGCACCAGATTCAATCAAAAAAAAGGAGAAACCGATTAAAAAGAAAACTCAAAAACAAGTATTACACGGCAAGATTTTACACTTTCATTTGGATGGTTTTTCCGATTATTCGCGCGTTTTAACAAAAAAAGCCATTAAGAGTATATTATCAACTTCTCTTGCCGTTTGTTCGGCATTGGTTTTTTGCAGTTTTTTCACGTTGGGGACAGCTGTTTGCCAAGGGGATAAGCCCATCGCATACGCAAGCGGAGAAGCGTCCTTTTACAGCGCACTTTCAAACGCAAAATCGTATGCCGAAAGATATGGGGAAAATCTTGGGGATTTCAAAACTTATCCTGTTATTGTTTTAAAAAACAAAATCCGCAAAGGCACCGCCCTCAGCAATTCGCTTCTTGTTTCATCACAATTTTCAGGGGCTTGCACTTTTTACAACGGTGAAACTCCCGTTTTCAGTGCCGAAAATGAAAAAATTGCAAGGGAAATCGTTTTATCATACATATCAGAGTATTCGATGGAAGGAAAGGTTTCTCTTCTCGAGGATATTTCCTTTAAAAAAACCATTATTCCTTCGGAGGACGTTTCAAATGCAGACGAATGTCGATCAATCCTTAAAAATGCAGATGTAAAAGTAATCAGCACTGTAAATACGTTCAGTGAAAAAGAAATTCCTTTTGAAACCGAAACCAAGGAGGACCCGAACCTATTTGTTGGCGACAGCGTCACAGAGCGTGAAGGTGAAAATGGCGAGCTGATGCTGAAAAACGAAGTAATTTACGAAAACGGCACTATAAAATCGAGCAAGGTTTTAAGCGAAAGTGTTACGCAAGTTCCTGTATCGCGCGTGGTAAGAGTCGGAACAAAACCCAAAGACATACTCTCTTCAGGGCTTTATGAACCTCTTCAGGGACGTATTTCATCAGAATTCGGTGCTCGTTGGGGACGCAACCATAACGGTATGGACATTGCCGTTCCTGTCGGAACTCCCGTTAAATCGGCTGAAGGAGGAACGGTTCTTTTCAGCGGAGATGCAGGCACGTATGGAAAATTCGTGAAAATTGACCATGGTGGCGGTATAATTACTGCATACGCACACTTGAGCGAAATCACGGTAACTAAAGGCCAAATTGTAGAAGCAAACACACAAATTGCGCTCAGCGGAAATACAGGGCGTTCAACAGGTCCTCATCTGCACTTTGAAGTATTAAAAGACGGTGTGCCGATTAATCCCAAACCATATATAAAAAAGAGATGAGGATTATTCTCATCTCTTTTCATCGGGAATATAAAGCTTACCTGTTTTTTTGTCCACACAAACAACTGCATAGCCGTTTTTTACAAGTCTTGTCTTTCCTAAAAAACCGAGGGGATTTTCCTCTTTGTCGTTATAACAAAGAGCGATAGCGCTTCCCGTTTCGTTCTCCCCTATATAATAATGATGATTTTTCTTGTAATTTTCGTATATGCTTTTATTGCTTAAAATAAAGCGAAGATAACCATTCGCCCCGGCAAACGATTTTTCAGTCACCTTTTTCCACGCAAATCCTAACGTGTCAAAAGGAATTTCTTCCAGCAGGGGTTTTTCACTCCCATAGTAGCCTACAAGCATCTGTCGTCCGCTTTGAGTAATCAGTATTCCGCTGTGTTTTGTTGTATCGATACTTTTTTGCAATTTTCCGTCAACGATGTTTCCTATCGCAACTGCCTCGTCGCCAATCAGCCACGCTTTAAGGCTTCCGCTTATTCCGCTTATCCTTACAAGCACTTCTGTATCTGTAACAACTGCACTCCCCTGCCCTATTTCGGCGAGTGGTTTAAATATTAATTCTTTTCGCATTTTCTCACAACCTTTCTAAAAAATATTATGGAAAAGAAAAGTGTAATATGAATTAAAATAAACTTTTTTATCATAACTATTGAAAAATTTTCCTGTTGTGATATAATATACTGTGTATTTTTATTGAATTCATTTTAGGAGGTAATATATATGACTATCAAACCACTTGGCGACAGAGTCGTTATTAAAATGGTTGAAACTGAAGAAACAACAAAGAGCGGTATCGTTCTCCCCGGCAGCGCGAAGGAAAAACCCCAGTACGCTGAAGTTGTTGCAGTAGGCCCCGGTGGCATGGTTGACGGTAAGGAAATCGTTATGGAAGTTAAGGTTGGCGACAAGGTACTTCTTTCAAAATATGCAGGTACTGAAGTTAAGCTTGACGGACAGGAATACACAATTCTTCGTCAGAACGAAATTCTTGCAAAACTCGACTAAACTGCGGATGACACTGTCATCCTTTCGAAGCAAAAGTTTTACTTCGTAAAAGCATTCGCTTCGAGTAAAGGGCCTTCGCTCGCGCACCACTCACCGTGGTGGCCCTTGAAAGGTGTCAAAACCGAGGTACACGCCCCCGCTTTTGACGATTTTATTTTTCTTATCCGCCCACGGATAAGAGCTTATTCAAAACACATCGTGGGTAGAAAGGCATAGTGATTTATAATGGCAAAGGACATTTTATTCGGTGAAGAAGCGCGCAAAGCGCTTGAAAGCGGCGTTAATCAGCTCGCTGATACAGTTAAGGTAACACTCGGACCCAAGGGTAGAAACGTTGTTCTCGAAAAGAAGTTCGGCGGTCCCCTCATCACTAACGACGGTGTTACAATTGCAAAGGAAATTGAACTTGAAAACCCCTTTGAAAATATGGGTGCACAGCTTGTTCGTGAAGTTGCTACAAAGACAAACGATGTAGCAGGTGACGGTACTACAACTGCTACTCTTCTTGCACAGGCACTCGTTCGCGAAGGTCTTAAGAACGTTGCCGCAGGTGCTAACCCCATGGTTCTCCGCCGTGGTATCCAGAAGGCAGTTGACTGTGCAGTAGATTGCATCGTTAAGAGCGCAAAGAAAGTTAACGGTAAGGAAGACATCGCACGCGTTGCTTCAATTTCTGCAGGCGACGAAAAAATCGGTGCACTTATCGCTGACGCTATGGAAAAGGTTTCAAACGACGGTGTTATCACTATTGAAGAAGGCAAAACTGCTGAAACATACAGCGAAGTTGTTGAAGGTATG
>JAZREK010000061.1:0-18021 GCA_045660765.1 Clostridia bacterium | reverse complement strand
TCTTCAGTTCATACGCGGTGTAATATCTTCCGCTTACTTTTTCGCGCTCAATAACATAATTCTGATACTTCGCCCACGCTTTCGGTGCAATATCTTTCATTCTGTGACTGAATTCGTGCGTTACTGCAAGCCTTGTTACATCCTTCGCGTTGGTATTAATGAATATACCGTCGCTCGTCTTTACACCGTCAAGCACATTTCCGTCCGCATCAGTAAGGTCTTCCACATACACAACAGGCATTCCTAAATCTTTTGAAAGTTTCTGTATTGTCTCGTAGCCCTCGTGATTACTCTTACGGAACTTTTCACTCGCCTCTGATATAACAATACCGTCGGACATCTTCGCATCTTTGGGAATACTCACACTCTTACCGTGCGAATATACATCAGCATCCTTCAGGGTTTTGTTTTCAGTAAACTTTACACCCTCCGCGACTTTCATATCGGTAGAAACATCATTCTGAATTATGCCCTCTGTATTCTGCATTTGCGAAACACTCTCGCGCAGCTCTACTGCCGCGCTTTCCTTGATACTATTCAGTGCCTTATTGTTTCCCTCCACCGCTGTCAAAAGTGTCATGGCACCACTACTGCGCGACAGCAAGGTGCTCTCTGCATCCGTTTCCGTGCCCTGTACAAAATGCATTACCGCCTTCGCAGTATCAAAAGCGTGTTGTTCGCTTACAAAGGATGAATTTGCACCCTCGATCCTCTTAATGGTGTTCATTATGTTCATTAATCCGCCGTCTTTTTCGATACTCTGTCCCACAACAGAATCAATCATCTTCCCGACTTCTTTCGGCAGTTTGGGGACAGGGAAATTTCTGTTACATAATATTTTCGTTCATAAAAACAGCAGGTCGATTGACCTGCTGTTTGTTTTCTTTATATTGCACAAAAACTGCCCCGTCCCCAAACTGTGCAGCATTATAAGTGCTTTTTGATTCTGTCCATGCTACGTTCTTTGCCGAGAACCTGCTGAACGCACCATATATCGGGTGAATTTGTTCTGCCTGTAACGGCTACGCGGATAACACCGCTTACGTCGCCAACGTGTCCCTTGTACATTTCGGGGTTCTTCTTGTAAAGCTTGGGCTGGGGAGCGTAACCGAGTTCTTCGCCGAGTGCTCTTACCTTACCAAACCAAGTGGGCTGATCGTCATTGTGGTCGTATGTTTCCATATATTTCTGGAGGATTGTCTTTCTGTCTTCCTCGCTGACATTTTCGGGGAAGCTGTCTTCAATCTTGAACAGTTCGTCAAAGAAGAAGCTGTAGAAATCCTTGGACTGTTTCCAATGGCTGATATCTTTTCTGGGCTTTTCTCCACCACGGCCGATTGCAATCATACCGATAGAGAATTCTTTGTCACGTGTAAGGAGTTCGTAGTATTCTTCGTCACATTCCTTTGCCCACGCGGTGATGTAGTTATAAACAGTTTCGCTGTCGAGTGTTGCAAGATAGTTCTTGCTGACATCGTTAAGCTTGTCAATATCGAAAAGTGAACCGCTGATACCCATTTTCTTTGCAGTGAAGGGGAATTCTTTTGCATCCTTTTCGGGGTTGTCCATTCTCCACTGTTCGTAGTTTGAGTTAAGAACGGTAAGAAGGTATTCCCAAACCGCACCTGTAAGATAACCCTCGCTCTTGTAATAATCGAGTGAAAGTTCGGGGTCTTTACGCTTGCTGAGTTTACGCTTTACGCCGTTATCAATTTTCATAAGCTGTGCAGTATGGCAATATGTGGGTGCTTCCCAACCCATCGCCGCGAAAAGCTGAACGTGAATGGGAAGTGTTGCAAGCCATTCTTCACCACGAACAACGTGTGTTGTACGCATAAGGTGGTCGTCAACAACGTGTGCAAAGTGGTATGTCGGAATACCGTCAGACTTTAAGATTACAACATCCTGCTCGTTTTCGGGCATTGTGAGGTCGCCACGGATTGCGTCTGTTACGGTGAATGTCTTGCCTGTGTTTTCAGGTGCGCGGAAACGGATAACGTAGGGCTTGCCCTCTTTTATGTTCTTCTCCGCCTCTTCCACAGTTATGTTTCTGTGAACTGCCCATTTTCCGTAGTAGCCGAAGTTTTCCTTAAGCTCGGTCTGTTTTTCACGCATTGCGCCAAGTTCTTCCTCTGTGCAGAAGCAGGGGTATGCAAGACCTTTTTCAATAAGCTCTTTTGCAAATGTCTGATAGATTTCGGCACGCTGTCTCTGACGATAAGGGCCGTAGTCACCCTTTTCGCCGTCACTTGTTGCGCCTTCGTCAAATTCCACACCGAAATAACGGAGTGTGTTGATAACAACATCTACCGCGCCTTCTACTTCTCTCTTCTGGTCGGTGTCTTCGATTCGAAGGAAGAATGTACCACCGGAAAGGTGTGCAAGGCGTTCATCAGTAATTGCCCCGAAAAGGTTACCAAGGTGGATAAAACCTGTCGGACTGGGACCAAGACGGGTTACCATAGCACCTTCGGGAAGATTTCTTTCAGGGTAAAGTTTTTCGTAATAATCGCCTGTTTTGTCAATGTTGGGGAGCAGAAGCTCTGCCATTTTTTTGTTTTCCATATCTTTTATTCCTTTCCTTTTGAATCGAAATATCCTGTGTAATTTACTGTCGGCGCATCGGGCAAAAGATGCGCGCATATATCAATGAAATAATCATCCGTCATCGACGCGATGTAGTCCACCACGATATCGTCAAGTGTGTTTTCTTCTCTGTAATCCACGCCGGTCTGATAGTATCCGCGACGGCGGTTTACGTAGTCTATATGATGACGGTGAAGAAGACTGTTCTCGTTACCGTACTGCGACAAAAGTTTATCGTAAAGCATCTCAAACATCGGCTGAAGACACGTTTTATACTGTGTATTCACGTCCTGCGAAAGATAGATGGTTTTGTAATTTTCCTCTTTCGCACGTTTGAGAGCCTTAAAATATTCCTCATCCATTTTTATATAATCTTTGCCGAAGCTGTTTTCGACAATATTGATTATGAAATTGTTTATCATATATGAATTATCGCTTCCGCTGAATTCAGCACCCACGCCGACACGTTCGGCATCCTGACGGTCTTTGCCGATATATGCGATAATGTCGCTGACACGCACCACGCACCCTTCAAGAGTGGACGGGATAAGTTTTTTAACACCGTCACGGTCGGTGTAGCACGATTCAACCTTTTTATCAAATTCCGAAAACCCCGAAATGGTGCTCGGTCTGTATTCCTGAAGCTCAAGCTCGCCGTTATGACAAAGTATTCCGTCGAGTGTATCGAGCGAAATGTTGAGGTTGAAAATTTTATCAAGCACACGCACACTGTGAACATTATGATTGAAAAATCTGCCTGTTCGCTTGTGATAAATATCGCCGAGAAGCCTCTCCCCTGCGTGGCCGAACGGGGTATGCCCCATATCGTGACCGAGAGCAATCGCTTCTATAAGGTCAAGGTCAAGTCCTAAAAGACGACCGATATTTCTCGCAATTCGCGACACAAGTTGAACGTGAAGTGCACGACGCGTTATATCGTCATCCTTAAAAAACGAGAACACCTGCGTTTTGTCGGTGTATCGGTTGTAGTAAGGATGGTGCAGAATTTTATCAATATCCCTCGCGTAACAGGGACGCGTAAGCCGTGCATGGTCGCGCAGTGGATTTCTGCGAAGAACCTCTTTAACTTCAAGTCCGAGTTTTTTTTGTATTTCTATTTCTTTTTCCTGCGAAAGTTTCAGGTAATCATTCCTTGCCAAAAAGCTCACTCCCCCTTCTTACAAGGATTTTTGCGGCAACACCCGTAAGTATTCCGCAAAGTGCCCCCGATACAAAAAGTATGGGGATATAGTAAAGCACGCCTTTTCCTATGAAAAAGTATGCACATAAAAGTTGTGCCATATTATGAAAAATACCGCCAAGACTGCTTACCGCAATAATGGAAAAAAGATTACTCTTTTTCGCAAAAAGCATCACGATAAGACTTAAAACTGCGCCTGCAAAGCTGTATATAAACGAGGACGCGCTACCGAAAAGTGCGGCGCATAAAATCGTTTTCAAAATCGCAACCGCCCACGCCTCTTTCACGTTGTGCGTGTAAAGCACCGTTATCACAACTGTATTTGCAAGTCCGAGTTTTACCCCTGCGGCAATCGGTGGAAAAAGGCTCTCCACATAACCGAGCAGTATCGCCACCGCGGTAAACGCCGCACACCTTGTAACTGTTCTTGTTTTCATATTACTACATCAATCTTTTCATCTTTTTTTCCGCCCTCGATTATTATGCTGAGGCGATTCGGCAGGCAGACAATACTGCTTCCCGATTTTGAAATTTTACTTTTTTCGCAAAGCTTATCGGGACAATCTGCATCCGTCACATAAACTTTTTTATCGCGTATTACGAGACTGTTTTCTCCATACTCACTTTTTATGAGTGTTGCGTTGTCTGTATCAAGCGGAAGCGACGTATATAATTCGCCGTCAACATACACCTTGACAACCTCTCCGCTTTGCGATGGAAAAAGCCATATTGCAAGGACAATTACGGCAATTATAATGAGAGCTATATCACCTTTTTTCAAGTCCGTGCACCTACTTTCCCCATAATATTATATTCTATATTTTTTTAGGGCATTTGTAAAGGGGTTTACAAGAAAAACCCACCTTTCAAAAAAGAAAGGTGGGTTTGTGGGTTTTAATATTATTCAAAGGTAAGAACGAATACTTCTTCAACAAGGTTGTCTTCCATAAAGTCATCCTCGTTATAAACTTCGAGAGTGAATTCAATTTCTTCAACCTCTTCTATCCCGAATTCCTTGAAGTCATCCTCGGAAAAACAGATATCACTCTTTGCTTTTTTTCCTGCACTTACAGATGTGGCCCAAAAAGGATCACACATATAACCATTTACAGAAACATCTTCCATAGAGAACATAAGATTCTTTTCTGATTTGTTTTCCAAATCAGCTTTTAATGTATATCCCCAAATTTCGTCCTCTTCGGTGCCGGTGATTTTAAATGTGCAGTTCTCGTCATCAACAAAAACAACTTCTTCAAAAGCAGCTTCTTCCTGCTTTTCTTCCTTCTTTTCGCCTGTTGCAGTCTTAGAAACTTCTGTCTCTTCACACGCAACAAACACAAAACACATAACGCCTACCATAATTGCACAAACTAACTTTTTAATCATAATCTCAGCTCCTTTGTATGTTTGGTAGTATTATATCCTACTTCCTACTACTTGTCAATAGGATTTCCTATTTTGTGGTATTATAGATTTGAGGTGACTGATTTGAAACCATTAAAGGAAAAAATAAGTATCACTATTGACAACGACCTGTTGAAGGTATTGAAAGAAAAATCCGAAGAAGACGACCGCTCCCTTTCCCAGTATATAAACATTGTTTTAAAAGAGCATATTAAAAACCTCAAACAAAAAAATGCAGATGCTTAAAAAAGCATCTGCGTTTTTTCATATTATTTCACCTATTATTTTATCGTCTTTTCGCTCGGTTATTTTTACCTTTTTGATTTCGCCGATAATATCATCCTCACACTTAACATATACGCGAAGATAATTTTTCGCAAGACCTTCTGTGTATTCGCCCTTTTTCTGTTCAAAAAGGACGTCCACACACTCGCCTACAAAGGAATTTTCAACATCTTCGGAAATTTTGTCGGTAAGCTTTATAAGCTCGCCTGCACGTGCTTCACGAAGCGAATGAGGAATCTGCGGCATCTGCGCCGCAACTGTTCCGCTGCGTTCGGAATACGGGAAAACGTGCGTTTTTAAGAAATTCGCCTTTTTCACAAATTCCATCGTTTCGGAAAATTCCGCATCCGTTTCCTCGGGGAAGCCACAGATAATGTCGGTTGTTATTCCCGCATCGGGCATAAGTGCGCGGATTTTGGAAAGCGTTTCGAGATATTCCTCGGCGGTGTATTTTCTGTTCATACGTTTAAGCACGGTTGAGCTACCGCTTTGAAGCGATATGTGAAAATGCCTGCAGACCTTTTCTTCGCCTGCAAGGAATTTTGTAAATTCGTCGGTGAATGCATTGGGCGAAATACTTGAAAGTCGCACGCGCTCAATTCCGTCAACTTCGCAAACCGCCTTTATAACGCTTTGCAGGGTGCTTTTGTCTTTTAAATCCTTGCCGTATGAAGCCACGCTGATACCTGTCAAAACGACCTCGCGGTAACCGTTATCAGCAAGTCTTTTTGCCTCTTTTATAACGTTTTCAATATCACGGCTTCTGACGGGTCCGCGCGCATAGGGCACGATACAATACGAACAGAAATTGTCGCATCCGTCCTGAATTTTTATATATGCACGCGTGCGCTCGCTTGCGCTTTCGCATTCAAGCTCTTCGTAGAGCCTTTTTTTCATTATATCTTCCATAAGGGAGATGTCTTCGCCACGCAATTTTGACTCAACACACGCTACGATTTCGGCGCGTCTTGATGTGCCGAGAACGACATCAGCCTCAACCATTTTTTTGACCTCATCAGCTTTTGTCTGCGCGTAACAGCCCGTTACTGCAACCACTGCATCGGGGCTATGCTTTTTCGCGCGACGGATAATCTGTCGGCTTTTGCGCTCGCCCACATTTGTGATGGCGCAGGTGTTTATAACATAGGCATCACACTTTTCTGAAAATGCGCCTATTTCCCATCCTGCATCCTGAAACATCTTTGCGTAGCAGTCGATTTCGTATTGATTTACTCTGCACCCGAGTGCGTAAAAAGAAACCTTCATCAGATCAATCCTCGTTGTTTCATTTCGTTTACTTTAAATAGTGCGATGCAGGTTTTTGCATCAACAATTTCGCCTGAAAGCACCTTGTCTACAAGTTCTTCAAGCGGCACTCTTTCAAGCTCCATAAATTCGTCTGCGTCGCGGTTTAATTTTCCCTCAAAAAGGTCCTGCGCAAGGTACATATGCACGATTTCTCCGCAGAAACCGGGTGTGGGAAGCATTTTGCCGAGATAGGTATACTTGTTTGCGCAATATCCCGTTTCTTCTTCAAGTTCGCGCTTTCCGCATACAAGCGGGTCTTCTCCGGGATAGAGTTTTCCCGCAGGGATTTCAAACGTATTTGTATCAAACGGACGACGGTACTGCCACTCCATTATAACTGTTCCGTCAGGAAAAAGAGGCACTACACACACTCCGCCGGGATGCTCGACAAGTTCGCGTGTTGCCGTTGTTCCCGCAGGTGTTGTAACTGTGTCCACGCGAAGATTTATAATCTCGCCACGGAATATGTAATCCTGTTTTACTGTCTTTTCTGAAAAGTCCATTACTTTGCCTCCAACTTTATGAGCGTTTCAAGTTTGGGTGTTATGCCAAACATTTCTTTTAATTTATAGTATTCTTCGGTTGCTTTCTTACTGTTTTTTCCGTCCTTGAATGCCTTTATAAGAAGATTCTTCGGTGTTTCAACGGGGGAAATATATTCCTGCGCGGAAACTGAGTATCCCGATGCTTCAAGAAGCAGACAACGGATTGAATCGGTAAGTAAATCCGCCTGCCTTGCCTTGAAAATGCCGTATTTAAGAAGCGGTGCAAAAGGCTCGTACGAATACTGACCAAGAAGCTCCTTGTGACAGCAAGGAACGGCAAAAATTGCCTTTGCCCCTGCATTTATCGCCGCGCCGAGTGCCATATCGGTTGCGATATCGCACGCGTGAAGGCTGATTACCACGTCGGGCTTTCTTTCAGGCTTGTAGGTGGTAAGGTCTGCCTTGACAAACGTCATATTTGAGTAGCCGAGGTTTTTCGCGCTCTTTCTGGATGCCTCAATTACCACTTCCGAATAGTCGACACCCGTTACGTGACAATCCTTTTTAAGAACGTCGCGCAGATAGTAGTTAAGCGCAAATGAAAGATAACTCTTACCGCAGGCACAGTCAAGCACCTCTATCTTGCCGTCAAGCTTTTTAAGGTAGTCGGCAATAAGCTCTACGAAATGGTCAATCTGATTGTATTTTCTTACCATATCGTTTTTTATTTTGCCGTTTTGACCCATTATGCCGATTTCCTTGAGCAGGTCATTCGCACGCGGTGGTGCGATAAGATACTGTCTGTCGCCGACTGTTGCGGTGGTATTTTTTTCAATGGGCTTTATATCATCATAACGCAGTGTGACATTTCTGTCGTCGGCGTTTATGATTGCGTCCGTACCGCGCTCCTTGTATATAAGCGTCATGCCGTCATACTCTTTTGCGATTTCGGAAATTTTCTCCCACTCAAAAGGCATAGCTGCGCCTGAAAATTTCATAACGAGCTTGCCGTCTTCGTTTTTAACTGTCGCTGGGAACGATTTTGTTCCCGATTTATAGCTTATTTCCATACCGATAAAATACTCACCCTCGCCGTAGCGACTTTTGAGCATTGTCAGGTAAAATGAAAGTTTTTGTATAGAATTTGATTTCATATTTTTATCATCCTATGTGTCCAGATTCCGTATTCGTTTTCAAAATAAACCTTGTAGTTTCCCGCATCATCGGGAATTTCGCGTGTTATAATGCCACTTTCTTTTTCTTCTGAATTCAACACTTCAACCTTGGAAAGAGATGCACAGTCATCACTGTAAAATGCAACGGTAGTGTTTTCGTCGTCTTTCCCTTTTTCTTTAAGCTCGCTCTTTGTTTTTTCACGGAATTCCACGTGCTTAACCGTGCTTTTATTATCGCAGGGGTCCGCCTTAATAGTTATTATTCCGTTTTCAACCGTATGACTGATTTTCGGTGCGGTAACACAGAATTCTACACACTCTCCGCTTTTTATGTGGCGGATGGTGTAATATCCCGCCTCTAACTTACGCACAACATTTCCGCTGCCTGAAATCGTAATTTTTTCAATCACTTCATCGCCGGTGCAGATTTCAATTTCATTTTCTTCGTCGGAAAATGCGGAAATCACCACATTCTCGCCTTCGCGGTAGTTTGACTTGTTACCGTAATCCACCGCAACCGAAGGCGTAGCGGGCACGCCCTGTTTCCAAAGGCGGTCTTCCTCCATGTCAGGCATAGGAACACTGTCCCTAAAATCGTATCTCCAGAGAGCGAATAATTTAAATTTTTCGTAAAACTCCTCAACATCAAACTGTCTGCGCACGCAAGTGGGACGAACTGCTTCCGAAACTTCAATTTTCTGAATTTTTCCGTCTTCATCGCGGAGGATATCGGTTATAAGAGCAACGTGCTTGCGCGTCTTACAATATGCGTAAAGAACGTCGCAAAGTTCAATCTGTTCCGCCGTATAGCTCGCCTCGTCAGCGATTTTGCGCATACCGGGAACTGTCTGCCATCTTTTAGTGGAGTAACGGTATCTTATATTCATCGCGTAGCGCACCAGACCGTTGCATACAATACCGGAATATGCCCACGAGTTATTATGTCCGCCGAGGTCTTTGTTATAAAGTGCACTGTCGGGGTTTGCAATAAGTGAAAGGAACGTTTCTAAGGAAATATTCTCGCCGATAAATTTATCAGTAGGCTCGCTGGATGAGTAAATCATCCCGCGGTATTCTATGCCTGCGGAAAATTTTGTCTTGCCATCTTGTTTCGTATATGTCTTAATATCGCGAAGCGGTTTCCATACAAATTCCGTTAGCTGACGACTGCGGTAGAGGATTGCTTCTTTTCCTTTTGAATCAGGTTTTGTGCTTATAAGCATATTAAACCCTCCTTGCACATTTTATTTCAAATCTTCTGTGCCAATTTTACCACAAATACCGCTTTTTTTCAATTATTTTTTAATTACAAGGAAAAAAGTGTAGATTTTTTTGTTTGTTTATATTATAATACTTATATTATTCTAAAATGAAAGGGTGATTATTGTGAAAGACAAAATCTTATCGTTACTCGAAGCGGACAGCCGTCTTACAGCGTCCAAAATCGCAGTTATGCTTGGCATGGAGGAAGGTGTTGTTGCGGCCGCCATTCGTGAAATGGAAGATGAAAATATCATCCTCGGCTATAAAACAATGGTAAACTGGGAAAAGGCAGACCGCGAAATGACAGTTGCAAATATTGAGCTTAAGCTTACTCCTCAGCGTGGTGGCGGTTTCGACACTGTTGCTGAACGTATATACAAGTTCCCCCAGGTTAAGAGTGTAACTCTTATGTCAGGTTCTTATGACCTTCTCGTTACTGTTGAGGGTAAGAATCTTAAGGAAGTTGCTATGTTCGTTTCAGAACGCCTTGCTCCGATGGAAAGCGTTGTTTCGACAGCAACACATTTCGAGCTTAAAACTTATAAGAAAGACGGAGTTATCTTCGACGAAGATGAAGAAGACACCCGAGAGGTTATCAGCATATGATAAATTACGATAAACTTATTGCTCCGTCCGTTTCTTCTCTCGCTCCCAGCGGTATCAGAAAGTTTTTTGACATCGCGGCAGAGATGAAGGATGTAATTTCCCTCGGTGTTGGTGAGCCTGACTTTGTAACTCCCTGGGCAATACGTGAATCAGGTATTTATTCACTTGAAAAAGGACATACACATTACAGTGCTAACAGTGGTCTTATAGAACTTCGTGAGGAGATTTGTACATACCTTAAAAGAAAATACGACCTTGAATATAATGCACGCACCGAAACACTTGTAACAGTCGGCGGTAGTGAGGCGATTGACCTTCTTATCCGCGCGATCATCTCCCCCGGAGATGAGGTTCTTATCCCCGAGCCGTGCTTCGTTTGTTACAAGCCGTGCACAATTCTTGCAGGCGGTACACCCGTTACCATTCAGACCGAGGAAAAAGACGAATTCAGATTAACTCCTGAAAAGCTTTTGGAGAAAATTACTCCCAAGTCAAAGCTTCTTATTCTTCCTTTCCCCAACAATCCCACAGGTGCGGTAATGACACGCGAAGACCTTGAAAAGATTGCAAAAATTGTTGAAGAGCACGACCTTTTCGTTCTTTCCGACGAAATTTACGGCGAGCTTACTTATACAGGCGAGGCACACGTTCCCTTCGCAACAATTCCCGGTATGCAGGAACGCACCGTTACTGTAAACGGTTTCAGTAAGGCGTTTGCGATGACCGGTTGGCGTCTTGGTTATGCGTGCGGACCTGAACCCGTAATAAAGCAGATGACAAAAATTCATCAGTATGCAATTATGTGTGCTCCCACAACGAGCCAGTATGCCGCAATTGAGGCGCTTCGCAGTTGTGACGATGATGTAGAGTATATGTGTGAAGAATACAACCACCGCCGCAGAGTTCTCGTTAACGGATTCCGCGAAATGGGACTTTCTTGTTTTGAACCGCTTGGCGCGTTCTACGTATTCCCCAATATCAGCGCGACAGGTCTTACAAGCGAGGAATTTGCGACAAAGCTTCTTTACGAAAAGAAAGTTGCAGTTGTTCCCGGTACAGCGTTCGGCGAATGTGGCGAAGGCTTTATCCGTTGCAGTTATGCGTACAGTATCAAGAGCATTGAAAAGGCAATTGAGAGAATTGGCGCTTTTGTAAAAGATTATATAAAATAAGCAAAACACGACTGAATTTTAGTTTCAGTCGTGTTTTTTATTTTGCGCAATTTAATCAAGCCTTAAAAGGCGTAGAGAAAATTGCGTAGAACGTGTAAACGGAGGTCCGCAGGACAAATCCGACGGCGTACAAAGGTACGTCGAGAGGCTCCGTTTGCGCGTAGTTCATTGGCATAAAAAAATAGAAACCCACGAAACGTGGGTTTCTACCAAAACTTATACTATTATTTGTTTCGCCAATGAACGCTCTGCGCAATTTAATCAAGCCGAATGTGATGGGATAAAGTAGTGCAGAAGTCGCAAACTGAACCCGTAGGTGTATATAGATACTCCGCGGGTGAAGTTTGCGGCTAACAAAACGCTCAAAAGCAAAAGGAATCCGTAAAAACGGATTCCTTCATTAAGTTATAAAAGAAACTTTGTAAAATCTCTTATTAAAAGAATTTCCTGATTATTCTTTGCGTTTTGTGTTCGGTGCTGCTTTAGCACATCACTTTATCTTTTTAGCTTCCATATAGAATCTCTTTTCATTTGCCTCTCCCATAGAGAAAGTCTTGCGAGGCAATGCTCCATCCTTTATAACAGTTTCAAAAAGACTGCTCTTTTCAGGTTTGGGAAGAAGGAATCCTACCGCACCGTCTTTCTTTGAAAGGTTTTCCACAACATCTTCGCCGTGGATGTAGTCAACCTCGTATGAAAAGGTGTCAAGATACTTCTGAAGTGTGCCTACCGCAAGAGGGCTTGATGTGTTTGTCATAACGAGCTTTTCCTGCTTGCCGTCTTTTACGATAACGATTTCCTGACCCTCGCCTGCTTCTTTACATCCGAGAGCTTCCTTGCAGTTTGCGATGAATTCTTCCTCGTTTTCAATACCGAATACCACGCGATGAATAGGCTCGAACTCAAGCACTTCGTCGTGGATATTTTCAATTTCTACAAGGCAGAAACGCGCAGGATGATTTTCCTTTTCCGCTTCTGTAAGGTTCTTTTTGATGTTTTCCCAACAAGTCTTTGCCGTTGCGAGAGAATGGTTACCGTCGCCCACTGCATAGATAAGACCGTCTGCCGCATTCTTTGCAAATTCTTCAACCTTTTCCAAAAATGCATCAGCATCGTCAACGAGATAACCGCGAAGCTGACCGCCGTCTGCCATAAGTTCAAAGTCGTAAAGCTTTTCGCCCTTTTTCACGTTTTCAATGATTTCGCACTTCGCATCATCAATAAGAAGCATAACGTGAGGAAGCTCAAGAGGAGCATTCTCGCGGATTTTAACGCGGGGAGGAATTCTATCAAGAACTGTGCCCTCTGTCGCACGGATAGCGGCTTTTGAACCCTTTGTAAAGTCGTATGCGTCAAGGTCAACTGCGCCTACAATACCACGTCTTACGCGACCGCCTGAAAGCACTCTTTCAGTATAGATAAGGCAGTTTTCGTATGTATCAAATATGCCGTTTTCAACATATTCCTGCATTGTCTTGTTGATTTTTTCAATTCGGCTATCGCCTTGTGACAAAAACGCCTCGGGGTAAACAAGGTTTAATGTGCTGGGTGAGTCGCCTACAAACTCCTGCGCCTTTTCCCAATATTCAGGCTGTGATGTGTACTGATCGCACGCAACCACACTCCACTTTGTCAGGTCTGTGTTCTTGGGAAGCATTATATCGGATTTTCTTAAAACTGCCATAGTTAAACTCTCCTTTTCTATATACTCTTTATCTTTTGAGCTGACCGAAACGATAAAATCATCAAGAATAAATGTTTCGGTGTAAATTTCTTCTGTTTTTGCTTTTTTGCAAGATATTATCTTCTCGCCGAAGTATTTTACGCGGCTTTCAAACTGTGTCCACATACAAAGCATCGCTTCATCTGTAAGTTCTTTTTCGCACTTTCCTAAAAAGCGTTTTATAACCCTCTCCCCGTTTTTAACAGGGCGGATTTTTTCAACATCTATCCCCACTTCGCAGTCACTTACCGCACAAACAGTAAGTCCATTTGTATGCGAAAGCGAGAAATAAACGCCATCCGTATATGGTTTGCCGTTTTTCGTTTTCTTTATTTCAAAATCACTTTTTCCGCTATATCGGAGGAGTGATTTTTTTATAAATTCTTCGCTTTTCGGATTTGCAAATGTATAGTAGATTTTTATCATTGCATTTCTCCAAGCTCGTAGAGAATTGCACCGGCTATTACAAGCGGTGCTGTCTCGGTACGGAGAATCCTCTTGCCGAGGGTTATGCTGACAAGTCCGTTTTCCTTGGCAAATTCAACCTCGTCCTTTTCAAAACCGCCCTCGGGCCCAATCATAACAGAAACAGTTTTCGGGGTTTTTCCCGAAAGTGCTTTTTTAAGAGATGTTTCCACCTCTTCCTCGTACGCGATTATGGAAAGGTCGGCCTGACTTGCCAACTTCACGGCATTTTTGAAGCTCATACTGTCCATAACTTCGGGCACGATACCGCGTTTGCTCTGCTTTGCCGCCTCGCGTGCAATTTTGCGAAGTCGGTCAACCTTTGCAGATTTGTCAAGTTTGGCAACGGCACGTTTTGTGTCCACGGGAACAACTCTTACTGCACCGATTTCTGTAAGTTTCTGCACGATTGTTTCAAGCTTGGGATTTTTGGGTACTCCCTGAAAAATCGTAAGTTTTACTTTCGGCTCGGTTTCTGCCACTCTCGAGGATGTTATTTCGGCAGTAACACTTTTATCGGAAAAATCGGTAAGTGTCGCCTCGTAAAACATACCTTCACCGTCGCAAAGTATTACATTATCGCCCTTTTTCATACGAAGAACACGGCTTATATGCTGTGCCTCCTCGCCCGTTATAACGGCTGTGTTTTCAGTTATATCACTTTTTTCTATGTAGAAATTCGCCATAATATCACCTTACTTGGAAATTATGCAATACCAATCGTTTTCCTTTTTAATCTCTTGAATTTCAAAGCCTTCTTTTTCGATTGCTTCTTTTACCTCATCAATACGCATTTCGATAATACCGCTTGCGATGAATGTACCGCCGTCTTTAAGATAGCGTCTTACATCCTTGGAAAGAGGGATAATAACATCCGCCACGATATTTGCAACGACGATGTCGTAAGGACCACTCTTTTCGGTGGATGACTTAAATTCTTCGTCGATTAAGATATTGCCGTCAAGAACTGTGTAAACATCCTCGCCGATGCCGTTGAGCGCGGCGTTTGAATACGCAATTTTCTTGCAGTTGGGGTCGATGTCAACGGCGCGCGCCTCACTTGCACCGAGCATAAGCGCGATGATTGAGAGGATACCGCTACCGCAACCAAGGTCAAGTACCTTGTCGCCTTTTTTAACAGTTACATCAAGTGTTTCCACGCAAAGACGGGTTGTTTCGTGCTGACCGCTGCCGAACGTCATACCGGGGTCGATATTGAACACAATCTTGTCATCTGCGTCTTCAATCTTTTCCCATTCGGGTTTTATGATAAGGCGGTCGCCGACATAAATGGGTTTAAAGTACTGTTTCCAGTTGTTTTCCCACTCTTCCTCGTGCATTGTGTCAATTTCAACACGGAGAGTACCGAAAAGGTTCTCGCTGTCAAGACTTTTGAAGGAAACAAGGTCGTCGCGCACGCTCTGAAGCTGTTTATGACCGATCTCGTTGTCGCTGACATAAATTTTCACACGGGTTTCGCCATTCATTTTTTCGCGAAGCTCCTCGTCCACATAGTCCCAGTACTGTTTGTTGTTTTCGAGGAAGTCTTCAAAATCGTCCTTATCCTGAATTTCGACACCTGTAATGCCGAGGTTATATAATCTTCCGCAAAGGGGATCTATCCCCTCGGGAGATGTGTATATACTTACTGCAAGCCAATCCATATTAAAGCTCCCTTCAGTTTTTGAAGTAATCTTTTAGTTTGTCGCTGAATTTCTTCTTCTGATGATAATTCTTTTCATTGCTTTCCGATGCAAACTGCTCAAGAATTTCACGCTGTTTTGAAGAAAGATTCTTGGGGATTTCAACAATTATGCGAACATACTGGTCGCCACGCACACCGCCACGGATTGACGGGATACCGCGTCCTTTAAGACGGAATTTAGTGCCGTGCTGTGTTCCCTCGGGAATTCTTTGCATAACCTTGCCGTCAAGTGTCGGGATTTCGATTTCACAACCGAGTGTCGCCTGAACAAATGTTATCGGCACGTCAAGATGTACATTGTTACCATCACGTGTAAAGACGCTACTTGATTTTACATAAATCGTTACGAGAAGGTCACCACTTGGGCCACCGCGAAGGCCTGCTTCGCCCTGACCGCGCACGGATACTGTCTGTCCGTGGTCAATACCTGCAGGGATATTTACTTCAAGTTCGCGTTTCTTTCTGTTCTGTCCGCTTCCGTTACAGGTGGGACACGGATCGGAAATAGTTGTTCCTCGTCCGCCACACTGATTACACGTTGTAGTTGACGCAAACTGACCAAAAGGTGTCTGCTGAACAGTTCTCATCTGCCCTGTTCCGCCACAACGAGCACATTTTACGGGCGATGTACCCTTCTTTGCACCGCTTCCGCCACAGTCGTCACAGCTTTCGCCACGGATAATAGTTACCTTCTTTTTACAACCAAATGCCGCTTCCTCGAAAGTAAGCTCAAGTGCCTGCTGAATATCCTGGCCACGCATAGGACCGTTTCTTCTTGAAGATGATCCGCCGAAACCGCCACCAAAGAAGCTTTCGAATATATCACCCATATCGAAGCCACCGAAACCGCCGAAGCCACTTCCACCGCCGAAACCTGCGTTACCGTCAACACCTGCATGGCCGAACTGGTCGTAACGGCTTCTTTTTTCGCTATCGCTTAAAACTTCGTATGCTTCTGCCGCTTCCTTGAACTTGTCTGCCGCTTCGGGATTGTCTTTGTTAAGGTCGGGGTGGTACTGCTTGGCAAGTTTTCTATATGCTTTTTTTATTTCATCGTCCGAAGCGCCTTTTTGTACGCCCAGGACTTCGTAATAATCTCTTTTATCCATATTTCACCTCAAAGAATGTAAAGGGGCAGCGGATCTCGCTGTCCCTTTGTTTTCATTCAAAGCACGCTTTTAGGGGATTGTTAAGGGGCTTCCCCTTGACATAAAATCCGTTAAAATCGGGAGCGTGTATCTCGATTTTAACTCCTATAAAGGGCTACCGCGGTGAGCGGTGCGCGAGCGAAAGCCCTTCTCTCGCAACGAATGCTTTAGGGGACGGGGACATTTTTGTAAGCCTCAGGTGTAACAAAAATTGACCTGTCCCCAAACTTAAAACTTTCGGTGCGAAACCTGTTAGTTTTGTGTTGTATCAGTAAAATCAGCGTCGTAAACGTTTTCGCCGTTAGGATTCTGCTGTGCTTCTGCACCGGGCTGACCCTGAGGATTAGCCTGTGCGTAAAGCTTCTGGCTGATTTCGTAGAACTTCTGCTGAAGTGCATCGGTAGCTTCCTTGATAAGGTCTGTGTTGTCGCCCTTAAGAGCTTCCTTAACCTTGTCAATTTCTGTCTGGATAGCATCCTTTTCTGCCTGTTCTACCTTGTCGCCAAGTTCTGAAAGAGCCTTTTCGCTCTGGTAAACAAGCTGGTCTGCGTTGTTTCTGATTTCGATAGCTTCCTTGCGCTTCTTATCTTCTGCAGCGTACTGTTCAGCTTCCTTAACAGCCTTGTCAATGTCTTCGTCAGAAAGGTTAGAAGATGCAGTGATAGTAATCTTCTGTTCCTGACCTGTGCCGAGGTCTTTTGCACTTACATTTACGATACCGTTTGCATCGATGTCGAATGTAACTTCAATCTGCGGAACTCCACGGGGAGCAGGAGCAATACCTGAAAGCATGAAGTTACCGATAGTCTTGTTATCCTGTGCCATTTCTCTTTCGCCCTGAAGAACGTGGATGTCAACGCTTGTCTGATTGTCAGCCGCAGTTGAGAAAATCTGGCTCTTCTTTGTGGGGATAGTTGTATTTCTTTCGATAAGACGTGTGCAAACACCGCCCATTGTTTCGATACCAAGTGAAAGAGGTGTTACGTCAAGAAGAACGATGTCCTTAACGTCGCCACCGAGTACACCTGCCTGAATAGCCGCACCGAGTGCAACACATTCGTCAGGGTTGATGCCCTTATGAGGTTCTTTGCCGATAAGCTTCTGTACAGCTTCGTTAACAGCGGGGATACGGCTTGAACCACCAACCATAAGAACCTTGTCAATTTCGCTTGCATTAAGACCTGCGTCAGCGAGGGCTTTCTTTGTGGGAATGATTGAACGCTCTACAAGCTCTGCTGTAAGCTCGTTAAACTTCGCGCGTGTCAAAGTGATGTCAAGATGCTTGGGGCCTGATGCGTCCGCAGTGATGAAAGGAAGGTTGATGTTACTTGTTGTAACGCCTGAAAGCTCAATCTTCGCCTTTTCAGCCGCTTCCTTAAGTCTCTGCATAGCCATACGGTCGCTTGAAAGGTCGATACCGCTTTCCTTCTTGAATTCTGCTACGAGGTAGTTGATGATAGCTTCGTCGAAGTCGTCACCACCAAGACGTGTGTCA
>JAZREK010000060.1:0-16430 GCA_045660765.1 Clostridia bacterium | reverse complement strand
GACTCGAACCCGCAACCTGCTGATTACAAATCAGCTGCTCTGCCAATTGAGCTACACCAGCATATTCAGTTTGTCACCACCCGTGACACGCATATTATAATAACATAGGATTTGCGACTTGTCAACAATTTTTTTAAAATTTTTTATAAAGAGGGCGAAAAATTTTTTCCGCCCTCTTTTTCATTACTTTCCAAACATTTCACTGCTTAAATATCTCTCGCCCGTATCGGTTAAAAGCACCACGATGTTTTTACCGCGGTTTTCTTCCCTTTCAGCAAGTGTTTTTGCAACATGAAGTGCCGCGCCTGACGATATCCCGACTAAAACGCCTTCGCGCTCTGCCATAAAGCGTCCTGCGGTAAATGCACTTTCTGAATCGACAGCAATTATTTCATCGCAGATGTTTTTATCGAAAGTGTTCGGGATAAAGTTTGCACCGATACCCTGAATTTTGTGTGGCCCGCTTACGCCTTTTGTTATAAGAGGCGAATCGCTCGGCTCAACACCGATGATTTTAATTTCGGGATTTTTTTCTTTCAGGTATTTTCCCACACCGCTGATTGTTCCGCCTGTGCCGATACCTGCAACAAATATATCAACCTTGCCGTCGGTATCTTCCCATATTTCAGGGCCTGTTGTTTCGTAATGCGCAAGGGGATTGTTTTCGTTTTCAAACTGCGAGGGGATGAAGCTTCCCTCGTACTCCTTTGCAAGCTCGTTTGCCTTTTCTATTGCACCACTCATACCAAGCTTGCCCTCGGTCAGTACAATTTGTGCGCCATACGCCGAAAGGAGCATACGTCTTTCAACACTCATCGTGTCGGGCATGGTAAGAATTACTTTATATCCCTTTGCCGCACCGCAACTTGCAAGGCCGATGCCTGTGTTACCGCTTGTAGGCTCAATAATGACGCTACCATTTTTAAGAAGTCCTTTTTTTTCCGCATCTTCAATCATTTTTATTGCGATACGGTCTTTCGCGCTTCCTGCAGGGTTGAAAAGCTCCAGCTTGGCGATGATTTTCGCGGAAAGATTATTCTCTTTTTCGTAATTTGAAAGCTCCATCAGCGGAGTTTTGCCGATAAGCTCGGTCACGTTTTTGTAAATCATTAAGGTAAACTCCTCTTTTAATACGAGTGGTATGGGGGACGGCGGTGGCAAAGTGCACATCGCCCCAAACGAGAAGTGGCTGCTCGCACACAGTTGTTAAAACGCACTTTGGGGGACGGGGACATTTTTGTAAGCCAAAGGATCTCAATTCCGCACTTTGTAAGAATGGGAGAAAGTAGTACAGAATTGACAAACTGAACCCGTAGGTGTATATAGATACTCCGCGGGTGAAGTTTGTCGATAGCAAACGCATAAAATCCGAAATCCGCTTGCGGATTTCTACCATAGATAATCAAAGAAATATTGATAAATGTTTTAATAAAAGTGAATCAATAAAACCTTTCGCGTTTTGCGGTCGGTGCTGCTTTATCACATTCTCTTAATAACCTAACATATCTCCCAGACTGTCATCATTTTCTATCCAATCGCGTTCAACGTCAATAATTTCGTAATTATTTTCATCACGACGCACGATAACTTTTGCAATACCTGCGTTTATAATATGTCTTTTACACATAGCACAACTTGTCGCATCGTGCACAAGTTCGCCCGTCTTACAATCACGACCTGCAAGATAAAGTGTTGCACCAATCATATCGCGTCTGGGCGCGCTTATGATTGCGTTAGCTTCACTATGTACACTTCTGCAAAGCTCGTATCTCTCGCCACGAGGAACCTGAAGCTTCTCGCGTCGGCAGAAGCCAAGGTCCATACAGTTTTTTCTGCCACGAGGAGCACCTGTGTACCCCGTCGAGATGATTTCATCGTTCTTAACTATAATAGAACCGTAATTTCTGCGAAGACAAGTGCCACGCTCAAGTACGGTTGTCGCTATATCAAGATAATAATTGTGTTTATCGCGTCTTTCCATAGGTATAATACCCCCTTTCAATAAATTTTATCAAACAGAGGGTAATTTGTCAATCAAGCGCTCAATAATAATTGACAAAATGCGCCTTATTTGTTAGAATAAAATAGATAAATAATATATTTCTAAGGGGTTTTAACCATGAGTAAAGAAAAGAAATTAGTAGAAGAAATTACATCAATGGATGAGGATTTTGCCCGTTGGTATACCGACATCGTAAAAAAGGCGGACCTCATTGAATATACAAGCATCAAGGGTTGCTGTGTATTCCGTCCATATGCGTACGCGCTCTGGGAGAATATTCAGCACGTTCTTGACAGTAAATTCAAGGAACTCGGCCACGAAAACGTGTATATGCCGATGTTCATTCCTGAAGGACTTTTGCAGAAGGAAAAGGATCACGTTGAAGGTTTTGCTCCCGAAGTTGCGTGGGTAACACACGGTGGTGGCGAAAAGCTTACAGAACGTATGTGTGTGCGTCCTACAAGTGAAACTCTCTTCTGCGAACATTACAGCAACATCATTCAGTCACACCGCGACCTTCCCAAGCTTTATAATCAGTGGTGTAGTGTTGTTCGTTGGGAAAAGACAACTCGTCCTTTCCTCCGCAGTATGGAATTCTTGTGGCAGGAAGGTCATACAGCACACGCTACAGCGGAAGAAGCGCAGGAAGAAACAATCCGTATGCTTAACGTATACGCAGACTTCTGCGAGCAGTACCTTGCAATCCCCGTTGTAAAGGGTAGAAAGACCGACAAGGAAAAATTCGCAGGTGCAGTTGCAACATATACAATTGAAAGCCTTATGCACGACGGTAAGGCTCTTCAGTCAGGCACAAGCCATAACTTCGGCGACGGTTTTGCAAAAGCGTTCGGAATCCAGTATTCTGACAAGGAAAACAAGCTTCAGCACGTGTTCCAGACATCATGGGGCGTTACAACACGTCTTATCGGTGCACTTATTATGGTACATGGAGATAACAGCGGTCTTGTTCTTCCTCCCCGTATTGCTCCCAAGCAGGTAATGGTAGTTCCGATTGCTATGCACAAGGAAGGCGTGGCTGAAAAGGCTACCGAACTTTGCAACACACTTAAAAAGACAGTTCGCGCAGACATCGACCTTTCAGATAAGACTCCCGGTTGGAAGTTTGCTGAATACGAGATGAAGGGTGTTCCCGTTCGTCTTGAAATCGGACCGAAGGATATTGAAAACAACTGCTGTGTACTCGTAAGACGTGACACTGGCGAAAAGCAGGTTGTATCACTCGACGGAATCGAAGAAACAGTTGCAAAACTTCTTGAAGATATCCAGAATAACCTCTTTAACAAGGCTCTTCTTCATCGTAACGAGCACACTTACGTTGCAAAGAATTACGATGAATTTAAGGAAATCGTTGAAACAAAGCCCGGATTTATCAAATCAATGTGGTGTGGCGACGAAGCTTGTGAAATGAAGATTAAAGAAGATACAGGTGCAACAGCTCGTTGCATGCCTTTTGACCAGGAAGATCTCGGCGAAACTTGTGTTTGCTGTGGTAAGAAGGCAAAAACAATGGTATATTGGGGCAAAGCATACTAATTCTTTAAATCTTAACTTGAAGATAAAGGGGAGATAAAAGTGACATTTATTCTGTTTACACTCCTGCTGGTTTTGATAATCGCGGCTTTTATCCCTGCTATTATAGCGGCGTGCAAGGATTTGCGATTTTCAAAATGGTACGTATACTCGTTCTTTCTTTTTCCGATTGCACTTATTCATTCATTAGTTATCAAAAAACCGCAGGTGGTTCCTTCTATTGCAGTTTTCTATCCCGATGAGAAAAGTTCTTCCGGAAGAAGCAGAAAGGTTTATAAGTTGGTTTCAGTCAAGAATCAGAGCAGAAAAATTTCTCCGATTTATATCTGTGTAGTATTTTTGACAAAGCTGATTTTTGGTGCGTTTGCCGGGTTATCGTTTTTTGCGCTTTTCCGCGTTCTGAACGGTGACATCGAATTTTTAAGCGGGACATGCTTGAATTTCGCAATCGCGTTTTCAATTATGCTCAGTATTGTGCAGATTTGCGGTTTTTCACGTTTTCCCGTTATTGCCGATGAGATAACAAAACGAGCTATAATATTCTTGTTTTTCTCTGTTTTATGTTCTCTCCCGCTTTATTTTGTCAAAGAATATCTTCTTGCATCATTTGACAAATATAAAGATTTTTACACATTCTTGTGCGCGGCAGTATCAATGATTGCGTTCGTTCTTATACTGTTAAGACGCCAGCGTGTTTATTACCGCGTATTTTCAAAATTTTCCGATTACTGCGTAATAAGTATGGCGGCATACGTTATTTATGCGGCAATCACCCTCATTCTTCTTTCGCTTGACGGCGTTCGCCATTACATAAATATGGTTGCTATGCCTATGCAGGTTTTAAGTTTTGATAACCTTGGCGAAATTGCGAAGGCGATTCCCGACCTTTCTTACATATATTCTTCAGCGGTTGCTCATCTTATGGTTGAACTTATAATTCTTCTTTCAGGTGTTTTATGCCGCGATTTCAAGAAAAAAGAGTTCGAGGCTCGCGTGGAATACCGCACAAAGGCGTTCAGAATGTCAAGAAAAAGAATCCTCCGCAGAAGAATACCCAATCTGGAATCTGCAAGTATTATTCCGTTAAGATAAAAAAACAGCTACAGTTTTTAACTGTAGCTGTTTCAACGTGGCGATAAACCTATCGCCACGTTGACAGACGAGGAAAAAGAAAGGTAAATTTGTTCAACACGAACTCGTCGGCGTACGATGGTACGGTAGAGGGCGTGTTGGACGAAAGCAAGCAAAAGCCCTAAAAAACGTAGTTTTTAGGGCTTTCTATTTTGTGGTTGACAGTGTTTTTTTGTTTTAATCAATCTTTCTGAAATTTACACACTCTGTAAAACAGATTTGTTTTTATAGTTTGCTTGCGCTTGACCGACTTTTTCGACAGTCTGTGGTACAGTTAAAAACTGTAGCTGTTATTATTTTGTAAAAATTTCTATTTTTCGGGAACTGTCATCCCATGTTTTGCTGTAATATCTGCCAAGCTCGTCAAGACTTACCGCGCATTGACCGCCGAGAGAAATCACTGTCTGGAGCTCGTGCATTCCATCCCCTTTTACAAGAATTGCCTTAAGGTTGGGGTGCTTGTAAATCTTATGCGCAACTTCGGAAGTTGACTTTTTACAATCAATGGGGGAAATTTCCTTTTCAGGATTCTCTGTTATGTAGAGGGTGGTTGTCCCTTCGTCATAATGCGTATCAAATCCGTAAAAACGAAGTTCTTCCGCCGTTATACAAACCTCGTTTGCGCCCGACTTTTTATAATAGCACGGTATTTCAACGCCGTTTACAAACGCTTTTATATCGGTATTAAACATATTAGACACCAGATAGGTCGCCTTTTTAAAAGCATCATTTAAAAGCGCGATAGAATCCGTATATCTTGCCGCATTAGTAGATGCGTTCATTACTACGGTTATAACTCGGCAATCGTCTTTTGAAGCGGTTGCCGCTATGCATTTGCCTGCTTTTTTGGTTGTTCCCGTCTTGAATCCGTCAGCGCCCGCATAAAAATAATCAGTCTTCTTAATCGCAAGAAGATTGTTTGTTGAATAATAAAGCTTGCCGTCAATGGTCACAGATGTTTTTGAAGTATAGGTTAATATCTCCGGATATTTTGAAACAAACTGATAAACAAGCTCTGCCACGCCACGAGGAGTGATAAGATTGTTGTTTGAAAGTCCTGACGCATCTTCAAAATATGCATTTATGCCCATATTTTTGGCAGTTTCGTTCATAAGCTTTGCAAATTCAGCCTCGCTTCCGCTTATGTATTCCGCAACAGCTGATGAGCAAGAGCACGCAGATATGATGACGATAGCATCTATCAACGTCCCAAGTGGCATGGAGCGTCCTGCGGTCAGCGGAATATTCGTAGCATCACCTGTACGCGAAGCCTTCGCAACCTTTTCCGAAATGGGAATAAGCGTATTTTCGTCAAATTCGCCGTTTGCCATTTTCTCGAAAACTATGTAAAGTGTCATTATTTTCGTAAGGCTTGCAGGAGTCATCAGCGTATCGGCGTTTTTATTATAATAAATTTCTCTTGTGTCAAAATTCATGCTTATTGCACCTTGAGCGTCGGTCTGCAAAGCGCTCGCCGAAACGGCAAACAGCAATATAAATACAAGAGTTAAGGATATTATGCGATTTTTTATCGTTCTCATAACTCTCCCTCTTGGCTTAATGCCTCAACTATTTTTGAGAATTTCATAAAGTTAGACGCTTTTATAAGAATCGCGTCGCCCTGACAGAGGACATTGTCCTTTTCTTTCAGGAAATCTTCTTTTGTTTCAAACCACATCGCATTTCCGCCTTTTTCAAGAGCGCCCTCATAGGTTTCTCTTGACAGCGGACCTATTGTGATCAAGAGGTCTATTTTGCTTTTAGCCGCATATTCACCGACCGTCTTGTGAAGATACCTTTCATCACGGCCAAGCTCTCCCATATCGCCGAAAATAGCAATATTTCGCGCGTATCCGTCGCTTTTTGAAAGAAGGTCGATACCACTTTTCATTGATTGCGGTGCTGCGTTGTAGCAGTCATCAATAAGAGTGTATTTCGGGGTTTTAATTATGTTTGTACGACCGCTGATGGTTCTCGCCTTTTCTATGCCTTCTTCAATCTGACTACGGGTAAGTCCGAGCCAGCTTCCTGCCGCCATTGCCGCCATTGCCGCAAAAAGAACGTGGCGACCGGGAACCTGTAAATGGCAATTACATTTTTCGCCGAACATATCAACTACAAAATCAGTGCCGTCAAATCCATGTTCCTTGAAAGATTCAATGTAAATATCGTTACCTGAATCAAATCCGTAGTCACAACGGTTGGGAATATCAAGTGTACAGAGCAGGTCATCGTCACCGTTTAATATACAGCGTGCCGTTCTGCTCATAAATTCAAAAATTTCGCTCTTTGCCTTAAGGATGTTTTCTCGCGAACCAAGGTTTTCTATATGCGATACACCTATATTTGTCATAATGCACATAGTAGGTACGGCAATAGAGGAAAGAAGTCGCATTTCACCAAAATGGTTCATACCCATTTCCACAACGGCAACTTCCGTATCGGGCTTTATAGACATAATTGTAAGGGGAAGACCAATTCCGTTGTTGAAATTCCCTTCGGTTTTTACGACCTTATATTTCTGCTCTAAAACGGAAGATACAATTTCTTTTGTTGTGGTTTTTCCGACACTACCCGTAATACCTATAACGGTAATATTAAGCTTTTTACGGTATTCGCGGGCAATGTTCTGAAACGCCTCAACGCTGTCATTTACAACCACACAGGGATACCCTTCATATGCACGGTCGGTAACAACACAAATTGCTCCTTTGTCAACTGCTGACGGAATAAAATCGTAGCCGTCCACATTTTCGCCCTTAATAGCAATAAAAAGGCTACCGGGAGCTACTTTTCTGCTGTCCGTTACAGTAGTTGTTATACACTCGTCCAAAAGAGTACAATCGCCTGTAAAAGTGCCGTTTGTCGCACACATTATTTCTCTTATTGTGAAATTAATCTTCTTCATAAAAAACACTCCTTAATCACAAGGGGTTTCTCCGCCGTAAGACAGAGAATTTTTTAAGCGAGAGAAATAATCTTCTCGCAAAGTTCGTTGTATGAGATACCTACAGCGGCTGCTTCCTGCGGAAGAAGGCTTGTAGGGGTCATGCCGGGAAGCGAATTTGCTTCCAGACAGTATACGTTGTCATTTTCGTCAAGCAAAAAGTCCATACGCGCATAACCTTCAAGACCAAGCGCATTAAATGCCTTTACCGCGGCAGAGAGCATTTTGTCGGACTGTTCTTTTGTTATTTCAGCAGGGCAGATTTCGATTGTTGCATCTGCCTGATACTTGTTTTTGTAATCGTAGAAACCTTCCTTGGGAATGATTTCAATTGCGGGAAGTGCAGTTCCGCCAAGAACGCCTACGGAAAATTCGCGTCCGCAGATAAATTCTTCTACAAGAACTTCATCCTCAAGCGAAAATGCCTCTTTTACTGCGTCGTCAAATTCTTTCTCATTCTCTACGATATAAACGCCGATACTGCTTCCGCCACAGCAGGTTTTTACAACAAGCTTATTGCTGTTAAAATCGTCGTAAGATACTTTTTCGCCCTTTGTAATCATTCTGCCTTCGGGAGTAGGCACGCCAAACGCCTTAAAAATCTGCTTGGTAAGGTTTTTGTGCATACTTACCGCGCAACCGAGGTAACCGCTGCCTGTATATTTGATACCCATAAGGTCAAACGCCGCCTGAAGTCTGCCGTTTTCGCCGTTTTCGCCGTGAAGTGCCATAAAAACAACATCAGCATACGAGCAAAGCTCGATTATGTTTTCGCCAAAGAAAATGTCGGGGTTTGTACCGCGAGATTTTTTAACAGCTTCCAAATCGGGAACAACTTCGCTGATTTTTTCAATCTGCGCGCCCTTGGTCGCTTTTTCAAATTCTTCTTCAATTGTGCCGGTAAGTTTATATCCCATGAAAACATCCGCGAGTATTGCGTGATGTCCGTTCTGAACAAGTGCATTCTGAACTTTTGCACCTGTTGTAAGAGAAACATTACGTTCGGTGCTGAGTCCACCTGCAAGTACAACTATATTCATAGCCTAATCTCCAATCTTTAAATTCCTGTTATAGCATATGCGATAGCAAGTCAAAAAGAAGCGCCCGACGGACGCTTCTTTTAATTATTTATTATTATTCTTCTTCAGGAGCAATCATTGTGTCCTTGCGAGAGAAATTGTAGCGTCCCATACGGTCAATTTCTATAAGCATAACATTGATTTTGTCTCCTACGCTTACAACATCAGAAACTTTTTCAACTCTCTTTGTGTCAAGCTTGCTGATGTGTACAAGGCCTTCCTTGCCGGGAAGATATTCAACAAATGCACCGAAGTCCATAAGCTTTGTTACAGTTGCGCTGAAGATGTCGCCGATTTCAATATCGCCTGCGATACCGCGAACGATTCTGAATGCGCGCTCAATTGCTTCATCATCAGTTGCAGCAAAGAATACTGTACCGTTGTCTTCAATATCAATCTTAACGCCTGTTTCAGCAACAATCTTCTGGATTACTTTACCACCGCTACCGATAACTTCACGAATCTTTTCGGGGTCGATAGTAGTAGAAACAATCTTGGGAGCGTACTTTGAAAGACGTGTGCGGGGTTCTGCGATGCAGGGAAGCATACATTCGTCAAGAATCTTGTAACGAGCTTCCTTTGTCTTCTCAAGAGCTTCGCGGATGATTTCGGGTGAAAGACCGTCAATCTTGATATCAACCTGAATAGCTGTAATACCGTCTTTTGTACCAGCTACCTTGAAGTCCATATCGCCGAAGAAGTCTTCAAGACCCTGAATATCAACCATTGTGATATATCTGTCGCCTTCTGTTACAAGACCGCAAGAGATACCTGCAACGGGAGCCTTAATCGGAACGCCTGCATCCATAAGTCCAAGTGTGCTACCACAGATACTACCCTGTGAAGTAGAACCGTTTGAAGAAAGAACTTCAGATACAAGGCGGAGTGTGTAGGGGAATTCTTCTGTTGAGGGGATAACGGGAACGAGCGCCTTTTCAGCAAGTGCACCGTGACCGATTTCACGACGACCGGGGCCGCGGCTCGCTCTTGTTTCACCAACAGAGTATGAGGGGAAGTTGTAGTGGTGCATATAACGCTTTGTTTCCTCGTCGTCGATACCGTCGAGAAGCTGTTCTTCTGAAACCATACCGAGAGTACAGGTTGTAAGAACCTGAGTCTGTCCACGAGTAAACATACCGCTACCGTGTGTACGGGGAAGGATACCTACTTCTGAAGCGAGGGGACGGATGTCGTCAAGACCACGACCGTCAACACGCTTACCATCGTCAAGAATCCAACGACGTACAACGTACTTCTGTAATTTATAGAGAGCTTCGTCGATAACGCCTTCCATTTCGGGGAAACGCTCTGCGAGAGCTTCGTAAACGAATGAATATACTTCCTTAAGGTTTTCTTCGCGGATGTTCTTGTCATCTGTGTCAAGAGCTGCGCGAACCTTTTCGATTGCGATTTCTTTAACTGCTTCGTAAACATCTTCCGGAACTTCCATATGTTCGTAATCGAACTTGGGCTTACCGATTTCTGCCTGAATCTTTTCAATGAATTCGCACATCTTTGCGATTTCAGCGTGTGCAGCCATAATACCTTCAAACACGAGGTCTTCAGGAACCTGATTAGCGCCTGCTTCAATCATGTTAACCTTATCTTTTGTACCTGCGATTGTGAGGAACATTTCACTCTTATCGCGCTGTTCCTTTGTGGGGTTAACAACAACCTTGCCGTCAACAAGACCAACAGTTGCACCTGCGATAGGACCTGCAAAGGGAACTGATGAAATTGAAATAGCAATTGATGCACCGATCATAGCTGTAACAACGGGATCGTTATCGGGTTCAACACTCATAACTGTTGTAACAACTGCAACGTCGTTACGAAGATCCTTGGGGAAAAGAGGACGGATGGGACGGTCGATACATCTTGAAGCCAAGATTGCCTTTTCAGTAGGACGGCCCTCTCTCTTTAAGAAGCTGCCGGGGATTTTACCAACAGCGTAAAGCTTTTCTTCATAATCTACTGCCAGAGGGAAGAAATCAACGCCTTCTCTGGGCTTTGCTGATGCTGTAGCAGTTGCGTGAACAACTGTTTCACCGTAGCGAACAAGACAGCTGCCGCCTGCAAGCTGAGCCATTTTACCTGTTTCAACAACAAGCGGTCTGCCGCAGAACTCTGTTTCAAAAGTCTTAAACATAACTAAACCTCCAAAATAAATTTTCTTTGAAAGGGTTGTTGTTTATCACTTAAGAAAACTGAATAACCGTAAATAACTGCTTAAAAACGGCTTGTCCCTCTTTCTTAAGTGCTAACCCAACACCCTCTCATACCTACTTTGTTTTTTCCACTTATCGTGAAAAAGTCAGGAAAAACCCTGACTTTAATGTAGGGGAAGAAAAATCTTCCCCCACGCCGCATGATTACTTTCTGAGACCGAGCTTTTCAACGATTGCACGGTAACGGTTGATGTCAACCTTTGTAAGGTAGTTGAGAAGACCTCTTCTCTGACCAACCATCTTAAGAAGACCACGTCTTGAATGATGGTCCTTCTTGTAAACCTTAAGATGCTCGTTGAGGTGGTTGATTCTTTCTGTAAGAATCGCAATCTGTACCTCGGGAGAACCTGTGTCGCCTTCGTGAAGCTTGTACTGATCAATAATGCTCTGTTTCTTTTCCTTTAACATGATAAAGAAACCTCCTTAAAAAATATTTTCGGCAAAACCTCCACACTACCAAGGAATGGGTTGGAGAAACCTCAATCCATAGCAACGGGATAATATGCCAAATAGCATAATATCACAGTAAAAGGTGTTTGTCAATACAAAAATTCAAAATTAACGAAGGTGATTTATAGGGGTTTCAAGCGCGTTTAAAGCTCGCATTTCATACCCTTCTTTTTTCAGAAACTCAAGCATCGCAGGAAGAAGCTTTGCCGTGCTTTTCCTGTCGTGGAGAAGTATCACGGGAGTTCCCTTACAGCGCGCAAGGTCGCGACGCAGATTTGCCATTACCTTTTCGGGGATGATTGTACCTACGCTGTCGCGTGGGTCGACGTTCCAATCCCATATCACATAGCCGTTATCAGTCAGGTTTTTTGCCATTTCATCTGTCAGGCGGTAGCTTGACCCGAACGGCACGCGGACAAGTTTCGTCCCGCTTCCAAGAACTGACACAAGAGTTTTTTCCGTTCTTTTCATTTCTTCAAGAGGTGCAGTAGGCGAAGAGTATATTGCCTCGCTGTGACTTACGCCGTGAAGTCCGATTGCATTTTCACTGTAATGAATCTGTTTTATGAAATCGGGGTACATCACAATTCTCTCTTCGAGGACAAAAAACGTCGCCTTTGCACCATAGCTTTCAAGCGTATTTATAATTTCGGGCGTATTCAGCGTTGGTCCGTCATCAAAAGTTATGTAACAGACTTTTTCTCCTTTCGCCAATACCAGCTGAAGAAAAAGCATAAGCGGCAACAAAAGTGCCGCTGCTATCCATATATATCTGATGAAGTTTTTCTTCATAAATAACACCTCTCTATATGTTATTTACACAAGAGAAACAATATGCGAAATTGAGGGTATACTTTCCCCCTGCATTGTCGATGTAGGACTCATAAGAGCTCCCGTCGCACCGAAAAGAACCCTTTTCAGCTTTCCGCTTTTCATTTTCGGCAGAATATATCCGCACATAACCGATGCCGCGCAACCGCAACCACTTCCGCCTGCGTGGGTGTCCTGTGTGGCTTTGTCAAAAATCATCGCACCGCAATCATTATACTTTTCCCCGAGAAAAATACCTTCTTTTTCAAAAAGCTCTGTCGCGATACTTTTTCCCACAATTCCCAAATCGCCCGACAAAATGAGGTCGTAATAAGAAGCATCTCTTCCCGTAGCGTCAAGATGACGAAGAACGCTGTCAACAAATGCAGGAGCCATAGCCGCACCCATATTCGTCACATCGCATATGCCAAGGTCGACTATCCTTCCGCAAGTAACTGCGTCGATAAATATATCTCCGCCTTTTCCGAGGATTACACTACCGCTTCCCGTAACCGTCCATTGAGCGTTCGGCGTGCGTTGTCCGCCGTATTCGAGAGGTGTTCGGAACTGTTTTTCGGCACTGCAGAAGTTACTGCTTGTTGCACAGAGAACACGCTGTGCAAATCCGCCCGAAACCATCATCGAACCGAGCACCATACTTTCCGCCATGGTCGAACACGCACCATACACGCCAAAAAACGGAATACCGAGTCCACGAAGCGCATATCCCGACGAAATACATTGGTTTAAAAGGTCGCCCGAAATAACTGCGTCAATATTTTCCGCGGAAAAGTTTCCTTTTTTAAGAGTGCGCGCGACGCTTCGCCTGAGATTTTCGCTTTCAGCCTTTTCCCACGATTCCTGACCGAAGTAAGCGTCGGTTTCAACCTCGTCAAAGCATTTTCCCAAAGGGCCTTCGCCCTCTTTTTTCCCCACCACGGCGGAAAATGATAATATGGATGGCTTTTCTTCAAATATAACAGTTCCTTTTTCCATAATTCACCTCATGAAAACAAAATACAAAAATCCTGCAAAAATACTTGATAATGTTCCGTACGTAATAACAGGACCTGCGACCGTAAAAATTTTTGCACCCACGCCTGTCACAAAGCCTTCCGATTTAAATTCCATCGCAGGCGAAGTAACGGAGTTTGAAAAACCCGTAATGGGAACAAGCGTGCCCGCCCCTGCAAATTTCCCGATTTTATCAAAAACTCCTATCGCCGTCAGTAGCGACGCGATAAAAATCAGCGTAATTGACGTTGCCGTTCCCGAAAGTTCTTTGTTAAGACCGATAAACTTATAAAATTCGCGAAATGCCTGACCTATTACGCAGATAAATCCCCCGACAAAAAAGGCACGTACAGAGTCTTTTAAAAGAGGGGACTTCCCCGAATGTTTTTGAACTATTTTTGAATATTCTTTTTTCGTTACCATTATATAAGTGCCCCCGCAATACTTGCCCCGCCTGATGTTCCCATTACCGCAAGGCGCAGAAAATACACCGAAACAAATGCAATTACAATAAGAAAAATCTTTAAAATTTTCATAAATGCCTTCCTTTCAATTGTTTTCAACTTTATTTTTCCCAAAAAAAAAAAAAGAAATCCTTATGTTTCAAAGAATTTCTTTTTGGTAATTATTTCACAAATTTTTTGACAACGGGTATCTGGCGGAGCTCTTCACGGCTGAACACCTTGAGCACCCCGATAAGTCCGAGGTAAACTGCACTACCCAGAACTATGGATGTGAATGTTGCAATCGTGTTTCCGAGACCACTTGCAAGGGTGTATATTCCCCATACAACTGCCCCCATAGAGAGAGCCGCTGCAAAAGGTCGCACAAAATATCTTCCGAATTGAAGCTTGACTCCAAGATTTTTCCTGAGGACGCTGAAACTTACGAAGAATGCAATCGCCTGACAGAAAATACTGCCGATTGGTGCGCCGTAGATATTTATTCCCGGAATAGGGATAAGTACAAGATTACATATAACCTTTACTATTCCGCCTAAAAGCACGCTGAGGGCGGGGATATATATTTTGCCCATACCCTGAAGTGCGCCGTAGATTGTCTGACTCATCGCAGAGAAGAATACTGTCGGAGCGACAAGTGTGAAGATAAGAGCACCTTCGCTCGCATTGGGATAAATAAGCTGAAGTATAGGCTTTGAAAGAACCATATATCCGATACTGCACGGAAGAGCAATTATAATTGAAATAAGAAGCGAGAACGAAATTTTCTCTCTTGCGGTTTCAAAGTTTTTAACAGCAAGCGCACCTGCAATAGTAGGAACAAGAACTGTTGAAAAAGCAGTGTTTATCGCAAGCGGAAGATTTACAAGAACGTCGGTTTTGCTTAAAATTCCGCTGAGTCGTACCGCCTCATCTCCAAGAGTTACTACATCGGGGAATTTGTCGGCAAGAGCAATTTTAACTCCGCGTACAACTGTTACAATATCAATTACGCGGTTTAGCGACGCTACGATAGCACCGAGCGAAATCGGGATTGATACCATAAGTATCATTTTTGCGATTTTGCCGAAACTGCCCTGAATTTTAACGGCAGGAGCGTTTTCTTCCTTTTGTTTCAATTCCTTCCTGTTTGCTCTATAGAATATAAAAAGGTACACAAGGCTTAAAAATGTTGAAATAGTTGTCGCAAGTGTTGCACCTGCCGCCATATATTCAGGCTTTGAACCAACCATTGCAATTACGATTAAAATTGTAGATAAGCTTTTTAAAAACTGCTCTAAAACCTGACTTGTGTTAGTAGCTTTCATATTCTGCTGACCTGCGAAAAATCCGCGGATAACAGAAGAAACCGAAACGAATATAAGTGCGGGTGACAACACTCTTATGGTGTACGCGGCAAGTGGTGCATCAAGAATAGTTGTCGCAATAAACTGTGCACCGAAAAACATCGCAACACCGAAAAATCCGCCTACGCAAAGGAAAAGCACGAGAGCCACGCGGAAAATACGCATCGCACCGCGAAAATCATCAAGTGCACAACGTTCTGAAACGAGCTTTGAAATAGCGTTGGGAATACCGATTGAGCTTATTGCAAGAAGAAGGGTGTAAATCTGGTAACCAAAATTATAGTATCCGTTACCCATATCACCAAATCCGTCAATATTGGTGATAACCATTCTATACACAAAGCCTAAAAGTTTAACGGCAATCTGCGCAAAAATAATTGTAAGTACATTCATTAAAAAGGACGGTGCCTTTTTCTGTTTAACCATAACAAACAGCCTTTCTTAAACTGTCATTCCGAGCGAAGCGAAGAATCTTATGCTTGGGGACGGGTCATTTTTGTTACGCCTGCGGCTAACAAAAGCCACCCCGTCCCCATAGATGCTCGCAATAGCGAAGCGAAGGATCTCACGACTTCTTCAGAATAATAATTTTTATCTTTCAACATCTTCTATCATATTATATACGGCTCTTTCTCCGCCGATAAGTCGAGGACGGGTTTTTGCACAAATAATGGGTGCTTCACCGATTTTCTTTATATCAAGACGAACGGGAACAGCCACTCTTTTAAGGTGCATACCGATAAGCGTTCCGCCGATATCAATACCTGCATTCGCCCTGATTTCTTCGACAACAACTGCGTCTTTAAAACCCTTGTATGCCGCAGTGGCAAATGAACCGCCTGCCTTGGGATGCGGAACAACCGAGACTTCCTCAAGATTATATTTTTCAAGGCATTCTCGCTCAATTACGACAGCGCGGTTAAGATGTTCACAACACTGCGCCGCGAGGAAAATTCCTTTTTCCGAAAGAACTTCGTTTATAGAACTAAAGAGCGCCTGACCTACGTCTTCGCTACTGTTTGTGCCGATTTTGTCGCCACAAACTTCGCTTGAAGAACAGCCGACAACTAAAACATCGCCTTTTTTAAGGTTTGCCGCGAGCACAAGACCTTCCGCAGCGGATTTGGCTTCTATTTTGATTTTATTTAACATATATACTCAAAACCTTTCGATTTTATTTATATCCAATAATATATTATACACCCGTTTTCATAAAAAGGCAATATTTAAGTGGTTTTGATAATATAATGCCTATTGAGGTGGTATAAATGAATGAAGAAATGTGTTACATAACATACGTCGTACCCAAGAGCGCACTTCCTCCACTTGCAATTGCAGAAGCAAAGGTGGTGGAAAGCGAAGAAAGGGATGTTTTCCCCGAGGGATTTATGCCGAATTGGTTCTTGAATGG
>JAZREK010000059.1:0-2309 GCA_045660765.1 Clostridia bacterium | reverse complement strand
CTTGCAGGAGCATTTCATCAGCCGTCAATGGTTATATTTGACCGTGACGTACTTGATACTCTTCCCGAGGAATATTTTGCCGACGGTATGGCAGAAATAATAAAATATGCCGTTATCCGTGGAGAAGGACTCGATAAACTCATCTGCGAAGACGCGGACATAGAAGAAATCGTTGAAATATGCGTCAAGATAAAACGCGATATTGTAAATGCCGACGAATTCGAAGGCGGCATCAGGCAAATTCTAAATTACGGTCACACATTAGGCCACGCGATTGAATCTCTTTCAGAATACACCATTTCACACGGACGTTGTGTTGCAATGGGAATGTATCTCGTGACAAAAGCGTATAAGTGCGAAGAACTCCTCGCGAAGCTTTGCACGATGCTTGAAAAATACGGGCTTGAAACAGCTTGCCCCTATACTCCCGAAGAAATTGTGGAGAGGGCGAAAAAAGACAAAAAAGCAGACTCCGACGGCGTAAACCTCATCGTTTCTAAAAAAATGGGAGAATGCGAAATTGTAAAAATAACAATGGATGAACTCTTGACCTTGATAAAGGAAGGAATGGAATAAGATGAAGGTTAGACTCTCACCTTCTGGGTTGAATGGAAAGATAGATGCTCCTGCGTCGAAATCCTGCCTTCATCGTGCGCTTATCTGCGCGGCGGTGGCAGAGAAACCGACTAAAATCATTACATCTTCTTTCTCGAAAGATATAGAAGCGACAATCTCTTGCCTTACCTCTCTCGGTGCACGGATAGAACGCGGCGACGGGTTTTTGACCATACACCCGATAAAAGAGGCGGTCGGGGAATGTATCCTTGACTGTAACGAAAGTGGTTCAACACTTCGATTTATGCTTCCCTTTGCGGCGGCACTCGGTAGAAAATGTACGTTTGTCGGCGCAAAGCGACTTGGAAAAAGACCTCTTCTCCCGCTTTGCGAAACACTCGAAAAACACGGTGTAAAGGTAAGCTACGGCGACAGCTTCCTCCCTTGTACTATCGAGGGCAAACTTACGGGTGGCGAGTATGAAATCGCAGGAAATATCAGCAGTCAGTTCATAACGGGGCTACTTCTCGCGCTCGGTGTTGTCGGTGGAGGAACAATCAAAAGCACAACTCCGATTGAAAGTGCTTCCTATATAAATATCACGACCGATATTCAAAACGAATTTGGTATATCGGTTGAAAAAGCGGAAAACTCCTTTACTATCCCTGAAGGACAGAAATACACTTCGCCCGACATATTCCACGCAGAGGGCGACTACTCAAACGGAGCGTTCTTCCTCGTTGCAGGTGCAATTTCAAGCGAAAAAGGGATTGAAGTTTCATCGCTTTTTGAAAACACAACACAGGGAGATTGTGCGATTGTTGACATCCTTGCAAAAATGGGCGCAAAAATATCGCGCACCGAAGATAAAGTAACGGTTTATAAGTCAAAGCTTGTTGGGACGGAGATTGATTGCAGTGACGTTCCAGACCTTGTACCGATACTTTCGGTTGCGGCAAGCGCGGCGCAGGGCGAAACAGTATTTAAGAATATCAGCCGTTTAAGAATGAAAGAAGGCGACCGTGTTGAAACTACGGTAGCTATGATAAAAAACCTCGGCGGAAAAATAAGATTTGACGAAAATAATATATACGTTACGGGAACATCGCTCAAAGGCGGTGTAGTAAACAGTGCAAACGACCACCGTATCGCGATGAGTACGGCAATCGCCTCGCTTATCTGTGAGAGCGACGTTATAATAGAAGATGCGAAAGCAGTTCAGAAATCCTACGCAGACTTCTATGAAAAATTTACTATGTTGGGAGGCAAATGTTGTGAGCTTTAATTTCGGTGAAAAAATTAAAATATCCATCTTCGGCAGATCGCACTCCGAAGAAATCGGCGTCACAATCGACGGACTTCCCAAAGATTTTAAAATTGACGAAGAAAAACTCTCCTCGTTTATGCTTCGTCGTGCCCCCGGCAGAGACAAGTTTTCAACATCACGAAAAGAACCCGACAAGGTAGAAATAACATCGTACGAACCGCTTCGCGCAATAATAAAAAACACGAACAAGCGCTCAAACGATTACGATAACCTTAAAGGAATCCCCCGTCCAGGTCACGCCGACTTTGCCGCATATTCAAAATACGGCATAGATTACGATATGACGGGTGGCGGAGAATTTTCAGGCAGACTTACAGCCCCTCTTTGTATAGCGGGTGGTATCTGTAAACAACTTCTTGAAGAAAAGGGTATACACATCGGTGCACACATCGCATCGGTCGGAAATATCGAGGATGACCGATTTAGT
>JAZREK010000058.1:0-21607 GCA_045660765.1 Clostridia bacterium | reverse complement strand
TTTCTTCAAAAAACTCATAGCGAAGTACTCTTCCGCACTCTTCCTCACCGATTTTTCTTTCTTTTGCGATTTTTGGAACATCATATTCGCGATAAAAGAACTCTATGTTTTTCTCCTCGCAGAGTTTTTTTACAAAGTTGCTGTCCCGTGTAGCCTCATCACCTCTTATAAGATGATTTACGTTTGCTACATACAGCGATAAGTTAAATTCTTCTTTAAGGAGCATCATTGCATAGAGAAGACAAACCGAGTCTGCCCCGCCTGATACCGCACACAGAACCTTGTCGCCTTTTTCAAGCATACTGTATTCATTTATGGTTTTACGTACTGTATCAAGGAGCACAACTTATCAACTCCTGCTGTCCAAATTCATAAACTTTGTATATTCACCACGCCAAGCAAGAGGTATAATCGTACATTCACCGGCACGGTTTTTCGCAAGAATACATTCAACAACATTACCTGATGTTTCTTCCGCATTTTCTTCGTTGATCTGTCTGCTGAGCATAATAACAATGTCGGCGTCCTGCTCGATTGAACCACTTTCACGAAGGTCGCTGAGCATAGGTCTTCTTGCAAGTTTTTCCGAAGAACGGTTAAGCTGCGAAAGAGTAATTACGGGAATATTAAGTTCCTTTGCCATGATTTTAAGAGATCTTGACATATCACTTACTTCCTGCGCACGACTTTCCCCTCTTCTGCTACTGCTTTGCATAAGCTGAAGATAGTCAATCACTACAAGGCCGAGACCTTTTTCCATTTTAAGTCTGCGACACTTGGCACGGATTTCCGCAACCGTAATACCCGGAGTATCATCAATATACACCGGCGCAGTCAATATATCCTGAAGCGAATGCGAGATTTTAGTCATATCTGCCGCGTTTATATCTCCAACGCGCAGTTTTCCAGACTCAACAAGCGCTTCACTTGATATAACTCTGTTAACAAGTTCATCTTTACCCATTTCAAGCGAGAATATTGCTACCGGAACTTTTTCGCGGATAGCTGCATTCTGTGCAATATTAAGTGCAAAACTTGTTTTACCTATACCGGGACGAGCAGCGAGAATAATAAGGTTGGAATTCTGAAGACCCGCTGTTGCTGCATCAAGACCTGTAAAACCTGTCTTGATACCAGTTATCTTCCCTCCGCGTTTTTTGCGCTCGTCAAGGATTGCAAGAGTGGATTTCACAACTTCACCGATATGAGAAAAGCTTTTAAGTCCTCGCTGTTCAGAAATTGCAAAGATGAGTTGTTCACTTCTGTCTACAATTTCGCTTGCAGACATTTCGTCAGTCGTACTCAAATCTATAATTTCACTCGACGACTCAATAAGTCGGCGAAGAGTCTTTTTATCCTGAGCAATTTCAATATACTGATCAAGGTTCTCTTTTGTAAATACATTCTGCGCAATCTTAGTAATGTAGTTGATACCACCTACACTATCAAGCTTGTCACCTAATTTTTCAGAAAGAGTTACCATGTCTACGGGAACGCCTTCCTCAAACAAGGATGATATTGCGTTAAATATTGTTTTGTTTGCAGTAGCGTAAAAGCAATCTTCATCAAGCTTGTCCATAGCTGAAATAAGCGCTACTTCATCAAGAATCATATTACCAAGTATTGCCGCCTCTGCCTCTAAATTATATGGCATGGTTCTGCCGATGGGCATATCCATTTATATCACCGTTTTCTTAATAAATTATTGGGGGTTTACCAAAACTGTTATCTTTGCAGAAATTTCGGGATAAACTTTAACTTCTACTGTTGTTTCCCCGATAGTCTTTATACCGTCAGGAAGAACAATCTTTCTTTTATCGATAACATGATGAAGCTGAAACTTGATTGCATCAGCAACATTCTGGTTTGTGATTTTACCAAAAAGTTTACCATTGTCGCCTGCTTTACCGGTCAATACAACCTTTGCACCTTCAAGGCTCTTGGCAATTTCTTTCGCTTTTTCAATTTCCTGCTGTTTGTGATATGCAGCAGCTTCATTTTTTCCTTTTATGTTATTGAGAACATCTGCAGTTGCGATTTCTGCCATCTTTTTAGGAAGAAGAAAGTTTCTTGCATAACCATCGCTAGCTTCAACTACATCGCCTTTTTTGCCGTGTCCTTTAACATCCATTAAAAGTACTACTTTCATTTATGTCGCATCCTCTCTTAGTTTTTGCTTGTCTCGTTTATTGTTTCGTTAATTGCTTCTTTAAGCATTTCACCTGCGTCAGCAACTGATGTGCCTATTAACTGCACACCTGCTGTCATCATATGGCCTCCGCCGCCAAGTTTTTCAAGTATTACTTGAACATTAACTTCGCCAAGTGATCTTCCGCTTATAATTATTGTTCCATCATCTCCGCGTGCTACTACGAACGAAGCCTTAATATCGTTTATTTCAAGCATCTCATCGGCAGCCTCCGCTACTACAAGATGCGGAACAACACCTGCAAAAAGCGATATAGCAATATTATCCTTATAAAGCTGGGCTTCTGTTACTATAGATGCTTTGAGTTTATAATTATCAATAGTTTCGCGGAAAAGTTTTTTAACGTGAAGAGTATCTACGCCTGCGGATCTCAAATATGCCGCCGCTTCAAATGTTCTTACACCTGTCTTAAACGTAAAGTTCTTCGTATCAACTGCAATGCCTGCATAAAGAGCCTCGGCATCGACAGTTGAAACTGAAATATGATTTCCAAAGTATTGCATCATTTCCGTTACCATTTCACAAGTGGATGACGCAAATGGTTCATGGTAGACAAGGTCTGCCCCTGAAATAAAGCTTTCGCTTCTTCTGTGGTGGTCGATTACAACCTTCGTCTTTACCATTTCTATCAATTCCGGATATTCCGTATATTCGGGAATGTGCGTGTCGCAAATCACGAGTAATGTTTTAGGCGTTATATAGTCTTTAAGTCCGGCCTTATTTATAAACATACCATCATGATAGTGATTGTCTTCTATCTTTTTGAGCAAAAGCTGTACAGTATCATCTTTTGTCAGCAAAAGAATTTTTGCATCTTTTTTGATATAACTTGCCATACTTGCAACACCGATAGCAGCACCTATTGCATCTGCATCGCTGTTACGATGACCCATAACAAGAACATTGTCGCTATTTTCCATCAATTCGCGCAAATTCTTTGCCATTATACGAACTTTTACTTTTGTGTGCTTTTCAGTTTCCTTTGAATTACCGCCAAAGTATCTGAATTTTCCGTTTTCACGGATTACAACCTGGTCACCGCCGCGTCCGAGAGCCATTTCAATAGCCTTTTTCGCCGAGTTTACATTTTTGTTGAGGTCCTCTGCACCGATACCTATACCAATGCTTATTGTGGGAGGAGTTTTCATTCCTTCATTGAATCCTTTTATTTTTTCAAGGATGTCAAACTTCCCTTCTATAAACCCTTCGAGCTGTTTTTTTGTCAATACACAAAAATACTTATCTTTTTCGAGTTTCTTTATAATAGCACCTGCATCCTGAATGTATCCGATTATATTTTTGTCAATTAAGCTGACAACATCAAGACGCTCTTCACCTTCAACACTATCGATAGCTTCGTCGTAGTTGTCAACTATAATATTGGCAACCGCACACTGCGCATTTTCAAGTTCTGTCTGGAGAGAAATAAGTTTAGTAACATTCTCCATGTAAATCATAATCGCAGCATGTTGAGCAGTTTTTCTTCTGCGAACATTGGAAAAAATGCTGTATGTCTGGTCTGCAACTGTTGCCATAAGAGGCTCTTTACCTGCAGAGTTATACAACTCGCGAATGTTTATTTCGGGGATGAGTTCTGAAATTTTCTTATCGGTTGCTCCTGTAAAAACTTTTTTGAATGCCGAATTGTACCATGCAATAGTTCCGTCAACTCTTATTCCGGCAATAGGATTCATTGATTTGAAAAGCGCTTCGTTGTTCTGAAGCTCATTTTCATCGCTTGCAACATCGCTGATATATTCTTTCATTTTGCGTTCTCTTGAAAAATAGGATATGGTCTTTTCAAGAAGGATAAACACGGATGCCGCTATGATAAATATTCCTATAACCAGATTTTCTTTCAAAAGAAAGGATGAACAGATGATAATTAAAACAGAGAGAATCGGGGTCAATGTACGAGGCATAGAATCAATCATATCATTCTTTTGTTTCAAAGTCCCCACCACCTTTTATATCAGATTGTTTAGGAAGCTTTCTGAAATTCGCAAACGAATCCACAAAAGCCGCCAATATATACACAAGTGAAAAGTTTGTCACAGTTACTACATGGATAATTATTCTGATAATTTTAAACGGCAATGCCTTTCTGAAATAGAAATCCACAAGGGATATTCCTGAAAAGAATGCCATTGCAATCAAAATGATTAACATATTAACCAAAACAACACTGACTATTGAATTGATTTGTCCTGCGCCAAATAACAAAGCCGCTGTGAAAACAACAGCCAAAATCGAACATATCGGGGAAAGTTTGATTTTGGAAAACGAATGTATTTTCTCGTTGGGATATTTACGAATATGCGCAGTTACGGCCCACATAACGATATAGGCAGTTATCATTGATACCAAAATGAGCGCTGAAGGAATAACCATAACAGTGAAATTTCGCACAAGTTCAGAAACCGCATCAACGGATAACCCTTGTTGAAGCAATAAATTCTGCGCATCACTCGGCATGCTTTTAAAAGTAGATCCTATAATTTCCTTCAGTTCCGCTACAGTAGGAACCAGCATTTCAGCAAGACTCATACCCTCTGCATGCGCAGTAGAGTTAAGGTATATGAGTTCCGGGATCAACACTCCTATAGTTGCGAGAAAAAGAGCTTTATAAAAATCTTTTTTCTTGAAGAGCCCAATTATGCCCCCACCTGCACACAAAACCGCCTGTACGCCAATCATAAGCCCCATAAGAGTTCCTCCCTCTCCATAACTTGAAGAAGAAAGAAACATTGCAGCCGCAATTCCTGTAAGCGAACAAGCTATTGTCGATACAATACCGCCGGTAAGAAATGTCATCGCAACGGTATATGAGCAAGTGATTGCAGCTACTGTAGGCATACCAAACAATATCGGTAAAAGCGATACAAAAATTCGTATTAAAATTCCAAAATTCAACTTATCTTCACGCATTAATTTACCCTCATTTTTTATCGGATACAAAATCTCCCAGTTTATTTATATTATATTATCACATATATAAGTTAATGTAAAGTTATTTATAATAAAATTTACATTTTATAAACAGCACAATTTTGTTGATTTTAGTTAAGATTTGTGGTAAAATATTCGTGTTTAATACCTCTTTGAAAGGATGATTTATATGAAAATCAGCGAGGGCTACCTTCTTCGTTCAGTTGCCGGGAAAAATATAGTTGTTTCTATTGGCAGCGATGTTAATTTCAACGGTATGCTTACACTCAATGATACAGGCGTTTTTTTCTGGAATCTTTTACAAAAAGACACCACAAAAGAGGAAATGCTTGAAGCAGTTCTTGATGAATACGACGTGTCAAGCGCTATAGCTTTACAGGATATTGAGAGCTTTTTACAAAAGCTTAAAGACACCGGTATACTGGAGGATTAATTGTGTTTATAGACGAAAAAATACGACTTCTTGCAAATGAGGTTGAGAAAGAGATAGAACCTTATTTTGCGGAAATAGATGAAATAGCGCGTTTTAATCAGGAAAAAGTCCTTGACGCGTTTATTAAAAACCGTGTAGGCGAAAACTGTCTGAATCCCACTACCGGTTACGGTTACGGAGATGTGGGCAGAGATACACTTGATGCAATTTATGCTGATATCTTTGGTGCTGAAGATGCTCTCGTGCGTCACAACATTGTAAACGGCACTCACTGTCTTACAATTTCACTTTTCGCAGTACTTCGCCCCGGAGATACCCTTCTTGCAGCAGCAGGAAAGCCATACGACACACTTGAAGAAGTTATCGGTATTGCAGGTAACAGCGGTGGAAGCCTTAAAGATTTCGGCGTTTCTTACAAGCAGGTTGACCTTGTTGACGGAGACATAGACCTTGAGGGTGTTGAAAAAGCACTTACGTCAGATGTTAAGGCGGTTATCCTTCAGCGTTCAAAAGGATATGACTGGAGAGATACGTTAAGTTGTGAAAAGCTTGGCAAGGCAATCAAGCTTATAAAATCACTTCGTCCCGATGTATGTTGCATTGTTGATAACTGTTACGGCGAATTTGCCGAAATAACCGAACCTACACAGTATGGCGCAGATTTGGTTGTAGGTTCCCTTATAAAAAACCCCGGTGGCTCTCTCGCTCAGTCAGGTGGCTACATAGTAGGAAAAAAAGAATATGTTGAACTCGCGGCGTACAGACAGACCGCACCCGGAATTGGCAAGGAGTGTGGCGCTACACTTGGTCAGAACAGATATATGTATCAGGGACTTTTCATGGCTCCGCACATTGTTGCGCAAGCAATCAAAAGTGCCGTTTTCTGTGGTGCACTTTTAGAAAAACTCGGATACGAGGTTAATCCTCGCCCCAGCGCTAAACATTACGACATCATTCAGGCGATTAAATTCAACGACAAGGACAAGCTTATAAAGTTCATTCAGGGAATACAGAAAGCATCTCCCGTTGACAGCTTTGCAGTTCCTATGCCGTGGGATATGCCCGGTTATCAACACGAGGTTATTATGGCGGCAGGAACATTTGTGTCAGGCGCAAGCATCGAGCTCAGCGCCGATGCACCTATAAAAGAGCCGTATGTATGCTTTATGCAGGGTGGCATTACATACGAAAGTGCACGACTTGCAATAATGCAGGCGGCTTCGGAAATAATTGAATAATAAAAATGCGATGTGATTTTCACATCGCATTTTTTATTTTATTTTGAAGGGTTATATTCGGGAAGGGAGCATGCCTCGTGTGCAATTTCTTTCAAAAGAGCCATATCTTCCGCGGGGATATTCTCGTTCTGATAGGGGTTTTCTCTTGCGTCTTCACCTGTAAGGTATTCGTACCAAGTAAGAGCTACTAATATTCTTCCGTAAAAGAATGTCATATGCGAACTCGTATCACGGTAGAAAGCTCTTGCAGTTGTATTAAACACATATTTTTCAGGAGTACTTCCCTCGCCTTCTACGCGTTCCTCAAATCCGTACTTTGTGATAGCACGGTAAACAGCTTCGCCTGCGGGGATAACTCTGTTTGGATTACCGATTGCTTCGGCGGCCGTCAAATAACTGTTCTTGATAGATGCAAATACTGTCGGAATATAGTCTTTCTTTTCAAGTCCGTCTAGAAGGGGTTTATATGCTTCCCTCTCTTCGATTCTGTCAGTATATACTGACCAGTTTTCAAAGAAAAGAAGTTCACTCCCGGGAGATTTTTCGTTTATGTATTTTGCAAGTTCTGTGATATAGGGGGTGTCAGCAGGACAATACTTTTCATAGAAAGGAGAGCTTTCGCCTTTCTGATGAAGAGTAATATAATCCCAGTTTCCGCCGTCGGTCGCAAGACCTTCATCGAAAGTAACATTTTCAGTTGTTATAACCTCCATATTGTAGGGCATATACTCTTTTCTGCTTGTGTATGCGCCTTCGCCCTTCATATAGTTGTAATGATTAGAAAGAGCACAACTGCCCTTGAACATATTTACAGCATAAATTTCATATCCACCGGCGAGACCTACTGCACCGAGATATCTGAAAGAATCGTCTGTGTAGCTGTTACCAAAGGCAAGCACTCTTATCTTTTTCATTTCCTTGAGTTCTTCCGGAGGATTAAGGGCATTATAAACGATCGTTGCTACCCATTCTCTTGTAGCAAGTGAGGAATCGTTTTCTACTGAAATTCCGATATTCTCAAAAGCGCGTTCTACCATAAGAGCTGCGTGTTCATCTGTTATATTTTCTGCCGCTCTGAAAGTGCCGTCTTCAAAACCGTTGATTATTCCTGCATCTACAGCCGCTTTTACATAGGGGCGTGCCCAGGCACTGTTTACATCGTTATCAAGATCTTCAAATCCTGTTACGCCTTCTTCTGAAAGATTTACGGGAAGTCCCTTGGCTCTTGTGATGACTGCGGCAAATTCTGCACGTGTGATATTTCCGTCAGGACGGAATGTACCGTCGGGATATCCTGTGATAATACCTTTTTCAGCAAGTGCTAAAACTGCTTCCGAATCAGTATCGGAAAACTTCACATTTGCGGCAAAAACGCTGAATGTTGCAAGTGTCAGTATCGCAACAAGCATGAGCGCAATAACTTTTTTCATAATAATTCTCCTTTATAATACTTTGTAGTCTTCTCCTTCTACAATTTTTTTGAGTTCTTCAAAAGGAATTTCCTTGCTTAACTTTACAATCGCTTCGCCCTTTTCGTGGCTTGCGATAGCTTCAATAACACCATCAATTCCCTCAAGAGCTTTTTTAACATGAGCTTCACAACGAGGACACATCATACCTTCGATTTTAAGAACTTTTTCCATAGATTTTATTTCCTTTCTTTTTTTGTTTTCTTTAAAGAAATTAAGTCTTAACGCATTTGTTACCACACAGAAACTTGAAAGACTCATCGCAGCTGCTCCGAACATCGGGTTAAGTTCCCACCCGAGTGAAGATGCAAACACTCCCGCCGCAAGAGGGATTCCAATTATATTGTACGAAAATGCCCAGAAGAGATTTTCGTGGATGTTTTTTATTGTCGCGCGGCTTAGCTTTATAGCAGTTACAACATCTGAAAGACTGCTCCTTGTAAGAACAACATCTGCAGATTCAATCGCAATGTCTGTTCCTGCACCGATTGCAACACCTATATCAGCCGAAGTTAAGGCAGGGGCGTCGTTTATTCCGTCACCCACCATAATTGTCACTCCACCTGTTTTAAGTTCTCTTATCGCCTTTTCTTTTTCATCAGGAAGCACGTCCGAAACAACATCGTCAATGCCTATTTGCTTTGCAATGGCATTTGCCGTACGAGAATTGTCTCCTGTAATCATTACGGTTTTTATTCCGAGTTTTTTGAGCGCTGATATCGCTTTTACGCTATCTTCTCTGACAGTATCAGCAACTGCTATTACGCCGAGAAGAATAGAATTTTTCGCAAAGAGAAGTGGGGTTTTCCCTTCTTTCGCAAAATTTTGTGTAAGATTAATAATTTCCTCGGAGAGCGCTACTTCCTTTTCAATAAGAGCAGTGTTTCCGCCAAGGATAAGCTCATCTCCCAAGAATGCTTTTACGCCACTGCCTGTAAGCGAAGTAAACCCCTGCACATCATAGGGGGGTATTTTTTCTTCCTCGCACTTTATTTTTATTGCCTTTGCAAGAGGATGTTCGCTTTGTTTTTCAAGAGAAAATGCTACGCGCAATAATTCTTCTTTATCAATATCCCCATTTGGGATTACATCAGTAACGCGAGGTTCTCCGGTTGTTATTGTACCTGTTTTATCAAGTGCAATTATTTTAACTTGTCCTGTTTTTTCAAGTGCCGCAGAAGTTTTAAAAAGTATACCTTTTTTTGCGCCTACTCCGTTACCAACCATAATTGCAACCGGGGTTGCAAGTCCAAGCGCACACGGACAACTTATAACTAAAACACATATACCACGAGCAAGTGAAAATCCGATGCTTTCGCCCAGCACAAGCCAAACAATCGTTGTTATAACTGCAATATCAATTACCACCGGAACAAATATTCCCGAAACCTTATCCGCTACCCTTGAAATCGGTGCTTTAGTAGAAGCAGCATCCGTTACCATCTGTATAATTTTAGAAAGAGTGGTGTCTGCACCTACATTTGTGGCTTTACATTTAAGATATCCTGATTTGTTAATTGTAGCCTGCCACACTTTATCATCAATATTTTTTTCTACGGGCATACTTTCTCCTGTGAGTGCCGACTCATCAATTGTACTGTGACCTTCAACTACTACACCGTCTACAGGTATGCTCTTTCCCGGAGTCAAAATAAATATATCTCCTAAAACAACTTCACTTGCGTTTATAACAATTTCTTTTCCATCTCGGACAACAATTGCAGTTTTTGGTGCAAGGTCCATAAGCTCTTTGATAGCATTGGTTGTTTTTCCTTTTGAATAAGATTCAAGCATCTTACCAACCGTAATGAGAGTCAATATCATTGCCGCAGATTCAAAGTAGAATTCGTGTGAGAGTTTGTGCATAAGCTCATGCTCACCATTGTAATGAGCATTTGCCATTATGAAAAGCACGCAGGTACTGTAAACGAATGCAGCAAGCGAACCCATCGAAACAAGAACATCCATATTAGGAGCTTTATTTCTTAGACTTTTATATCCGCTTATAAAAAAGTTTTTATTTATCAGCATTACAATTGCCGAAAGAATTAACTGTGCTACCCCTACCATAAGGGGATTTTCTTTGAAAATTCCGAAATATTCAATTCCAAAAAGCATTTTTCCCATTGAAAAATACATTAGCATAATTAAAAACAATGCCGAAAAGCCCAGACGCTTTTTTATTGATGCAGTTTCACTATCGGAATCGTTTTCGTCTTTAGTGTTCTCTTTTCCGTACTTTTTCGCGCCGTATCCTGCGTCAATTACCGCGTTTATAATTGTTTCTTCTGTAGCTTTTCCTTCAACAATCATAGAATTTGTCAAAAGATTTACACAGCAGCTTTCAACACCTTCAACCGCAGACACAGCCTTTTCAACACGCGCACTGCAGGCAGCACAAGTCATTCCACTGACAAGATATTTTTCCATTTTTTCATCTCCTTTACTGCAAGGAAATTATTTCATCTGCTTCTTCCTGGGTTATATATTCTTCGCTTACCATCGCCTCTACAACCGTTTTTTGTCTTTCTTTAGCAAGTTCCGGATTGTTTTTCAGCGAATATACAGACGGAGCATTTGGTATGCCTGCAAGTATTGTAGATTCATAATCAGTTAATTCACTGGGAGTTTTTCCAAAATACCCTTCTGCGGCATCTCCGATGCAATAATAACCGCTGCCATAGTAAATCACATTGAAGTAAAGCTCCAGAATCTCGTTTTTGTCAAAATTCTTTTCAATATCTATCGTAACAAAAAGCTCAGCAACTTTTCGGCTTAAGCTGTCATCTCCAATAAAATAAATATTTTTAGCAAGCTGTTGTGTGATTGAGCTTCCACCTTGGGAAAGCTCTTTTTTTTGAAAGTTTTTCTTTACTGCACGACCGACACCTATAAGGTCAATTCCGCCGTGCTTATAAAATCTCCTGTCTTCAACTGCCACCATTGCATTTATAAAGGTTTCGGGGATTTCATCAATGGGAGTAAATGATTGCTGTGTTTTTATGTTGAAAGCCGCTGTTTCAAGGGGGAGTTCTTCGATTGCATCTTTATATTTTTTCCACCCTATTGCAACTATCAAAGCAAGGATCAGAATAGCTATTATTAAAATAAATACTATCATTCTTTTTATCAGTTTCACAACAATCACTTCCTTTCTTTTTTATTAATCGGTTTACTCTGCGCACTTTTTACATGGAGTAAGACCGGCATTCATAGCTTGTTCAAGAGTTACTTCATAACTGTTTTTCCCTCCACAATTGGGGTCAAGATGGTACCTTTTCCCGGTAGGAGTGCGATATATCCCGTTTTCCATAGTTTCCTCTGTTTTTTCTTGATAATCATCCTTTTGTGTTCCCCCATTCAGAGAACTTGCTCCTGTCGAATAATCTAACGTTATCATCGGCTGGACATTGTAGCAATACACACAAAATGAGATACCTTTTCCTCCATCTTCTACTGAATAAGCTTCAAGAAGAACACCATCTGCCAAGAGATTATTGTTGGTAAAAACGGGAGTTGCACGATAAACCACATTATTATTCGTTTTTTCTATATAATCGTCAATCATATTTTCAAACGGAAGCATTCCCTCGATATTAAGGTATCTTGTTCCCGTTATCAGATTTCTCTCATTGGCATTTTCCCCTGTTAGCTGGTATCCGATAAGATGACATCTGTTGTAAAGATATCCTCCACTTATCACATCATAAGAGGTATTAATCCAACCTGTAGGAGTAACACTGCTGATGCTTTCTCTTTTTTCTGTAGGCATAAGCTCCTCCCCTACAGAAGCCATTGCAACATCACATCTACCTAAATCGTCAAGATCAGCATAAAACTCAAAAGAGCCTTCTATAATCTCGTAATCCTTGAAAAACGGCCTGTTATCGTTTATAAAAGCATATGGTTGGCCACTATATGCAGGCACCATATTCATTACGAGATTGTATTCTTCGTCTGTAAAGGTATTGCTTATTACACTGACTCTTCGCGCATCTGCTTCCCAAGCGACACCAAGGTTAAAACCTTCAGCAATAAATCGAATCGGAAGCATTGTTCTTCCGTTAATTATTTCGGGCGCAACATCAAGTGTAGCTTTTTGACTATTAAGATATGCGGTTTTACTATCTATTGTAAGTTTTATGACATCGTTATCGAGAGAAAGAGTTACCATACGCGCGCTGTCGTTCCAGCTTACTGTACCTCCAAACGCTTCTATTATGGCTCTTATAGGAACAAGCGTGCGACCATTCGTTATAACCGGCACAGTTCCTCTTCCCGTATCAATTTCTGTGTCTATTCCGTTTATCTGCATTGTCGGATTATCTATTTGCAGGCTTACAACAACATCTGTTGAGGCATCCGCAATTTCAAAATTAAAACATGCGCATAAAACAAGAAATACGCCTATAAAAACAAAAAATTTCTGTGTTTTTTTCATACATATCTTCCCCTTATGTCATTTTTATGAATTTTTTCTCAAATTGATTGATTTTTCGCCATCATAAGTATATACTTGTCTTATTGACGAGGTGAATTATGAGAAAAAAAGCGTTGAGAAGAGTACTTTCTGTTATTTATATAATATCTTTGATAGCCCTTACATTCGTAGCTATTCCTTTTTTCAAATCTTTTGAAAAACCGGAAGAATTCAAAGCCTATGTCGAAGGTTTTGGCGTTTGGGGATTTTTGATTGTCCTATTTATCCAAATTTCGCAGATTGTAGTTGCTCTCATTCCGGGAGAGTTTGTTGAATTTATTGCGGGTGCAATCTATGGTTGGCTCGGCGGTCTTTCTTTGTGTTTGGCAGGAATTGCTATCGGTCAGATAATTATATTCTACTCTGTTAAAATTTTAGGTAAAGACTTTATAGAACTTACAGCCGGAAGCAAGGCAATGCAAAAGTTTAAGTTCTTACAGGATGAAAAAAAATTGAAAACACTGATTTTTATATTGTTTTTCATTCCCGGTACTCCGAAAGATTTAATCACCTATGCTATACCGTTCACTAAAGTCAGATTAAAAGATTTTATACTTATTTCTCTACTTGCAAGAATACCATCAGTAGTTTCGTCTACATACGCAGGCGATTTATTCGTAGAAAGCAATTTCAAAATGCTCCTCATTACATATGGTTTTGTTGCAATATTTTCACTGATAGGTTTTATAATTTACAAAACCTATGAAAAACTCATTAGCAGAAAAAATCCACTCGCATAGCGAGTGGATTTTTTAAATCAAATTACTATGCGTTTAATCTGCAAGAGCTATTTTGTCTATTTCACTCAATTCTTCAAACGAGAAAACAGTGTTTTCCGTCATTTTCAGATTTTCAAGAATCTGTTCGGCTTTAGATGCACCTATAAGAACGCTTGTAACGCCTTCTTTGCTGTAAACCCAGGAAAGAGCCATTTGTGCAAGAGTCTGACCTCTTTCATCGGCAATCTTTTTGAGTTTTTTGATTTTATCTATATTACTATTTATGCGTTCTTCTTTCAAAAATCTGCCATCTGTTTTAACACGACTATCCTCGGGGATTCCGCAAAGGTAGCGATCGGTAAGAAGTCCTTGTGCAAGAGGGCTGAAAATAATAAGTCCCTTCCCCTTGTCGATTGCACTGTCAATAAGTCCGTTATTTTCAATAGTCCTGTCAAGAATTGAATAGCGATTCTGGTTAATTACAAATGGACAGTGAAGCTCATTTAATATATCTGCCGCTTTTTCCATTGTTTCTCCATCGTAATTTGAAAGGCCTGCATACAGTGCTTTACCGCTCTTTACAATCTGGTCAAGTGCCCACATGGTTTCGTAAAGAGGAGTATTCGGATCCATTCTGTGATGATAGAAAATATCAACATAATCAAGGTTCATTCTTTTAAGACTCTGGTCAAGACTCGATATGAGATATTTTCTGCTACCCCAGTCACCATAAGGTCCGTCCCACATTGTGTAACCTGCCTTGGTGCTGATTATCATCTCGTCGCGGTAAGCTTTCATTTCAGAATGAAGAATTTTACCAAAATTAGTTTCCGCACTACCCGGTGCAGGGCCGTAATTATTGGCAAGGTCAAAATGTGTTATACCGTTATCAAATGCGGTAAAACACATTTTTTTCATATTCTCGTAATCAGCGTTATCGCCAAAATTATGCCACAATCCAAGAGAAACAGACGGAAGCTTGAGTCCGCTTTCGCCACATCTTCTGTACTGTGCATTTTTGTATCTTTCAGGGTTTGCTGCGTATGACATAATATCACTCCAAATCAAAGGATAATTTCAAACACTTCATCTTCCTTAAATTCAACTACTGTGCAATCGTTAGCATATGTACATTCCGGAAGAATAATCATCGCTGTGAGTATTTCTTCGCTTTTAGGAAGAGGTGCGAGATGCCATATTGCAGAATTGATTTTCACAAGTGTGTTTTTAGGAACGATAAACGCCTTGGCGCAATCAGTCACCACAGCACCTGCAGAAGCAGGTGCGCAGTGAATAATCATATCGTCATTAAGCGGAAGAATCATCTCCCAAGTTGTTGTGTGATATTCTTGTGACGTAATAATCATTTTATCAGGTTTTTTCACTGTTATTGGCGAAAAACCGATTCTGTGGTTGCTATCTGCAGTCATCCTATCGGGGAAAAACTTATGTATTTCACCACAAAGAGCGTAGCCGTCAGGTGTACTCATATTATAAAACTGACCAAACGGCGCAAAGTTTTCATGTGTAATGGGAACTGCCTTTACAGTTTTCATACTGTTTTCTCCTTACTTCTTACTCTTCTGTTCGTGCATTGCAAGTGCTGAAAATCCGTTTTTAAATCTTTCTCCAAGGTCATATCCCAAGAGAGGATTAGAAATGCCGAGGAGTCTTTCCTTGTAGACTAAAGTTTTATCATAAGATTCTTTATCATCCTCGTCCATGATTGAAAGTGATCTATAATACAAGTAGTTGAGTGTGCATACAGCATATTCAAGCTGTTCGTAATCCTCAATAAGAGCAGGATTTTCTTTACCCTTAATTAATTCAGCGAGGTTGTTAAACACCACTTCATAACGATCCTTCATTTCCTTAAGAGACGGACCTGCCTGATAATCGTCTTCACGATAATCAAGTTTCGCGTGTTTAAGCGGGAAGAAATGCTGATCGCCCTCACTCAGGCATCTTGAAAGAGCACGGGTTGTATTTTCATCTGCTGACCACTGATAGTGTTTGAAATATTTACAGTTCTTGCCTGCGTCTTCAAGTTCAAGATAGAACTCCTTCATTTTCGCTGCATCTTCGCCGTATCTCGCAACAAGATACTCGTCAACAAGAGCATCGGCGTCTGCATCTTTATTCCACATAAGACGGGTGTAAAGATAGTTGTTAAGCGCCTGCATACCGTGCTTTCTTGCAAGCATATGGAGGTATGTAAGATGACAAGCCCCAATTGAATGATAGAATGGAATATCATTTTTCATTCTATCTATAAAAATGAAAGGCATTGCAGCAAACGAACTTACGTTATAATATTCGCCAACTGTAATTTCACCCTTGTAATTTCCGGTTGTCCACGACATAAGCAAATCATAAAGACGTTTATTTGATTCAAGACACTTTTCGTCGTTAATGTTATGTACATAGCAACGTTCAATAACATAGAACGCAACATAAATTCTTGAGTAGTCGAAATCTTCAGGCAACGGCTCATCCGGCGCAGGAAGTGTTTCGTGGTAAGCAGGAATTTCAATTGTGATTTTTCTCTTGATTTTACCTTCTTCTGTAGCCTTTTTGATAGCCTTGTCAAGTTTATATGCGAACATAAGAAGTCTGTATGAATATGTCTTGTGCACACGGCATTTTTCACAGTCGCACCACTTACCGTTATCAAGACCGAAGAGTTTGAAGTTTGTACAATCCTTATTTTCGCCGCTTATCAAAGATTCAACTATAAGCTTTATGAACTCGCCTGTAGAATCTTCGTTTGTAGTACAGAGGAAGTCACCTGTAGGATATGCAAGGCGATTAAAGAGTTCATAGTCACGATACAATCTGCGAACGCCATCAACCTCTGCATACCATTCGGGATGCGCTTCGCCATATGTAAGTATTCCGTCGCCATTTACATCGCCCTTATAGAGAGGACTTACTTCATACGGATCTTCGGGTTTTCCTTCACCACCGAAGATTTTATGCTTATAGGGATACTCATGGTTCACATCCATGTAGTGATACCAGATTTCGTGTCCACCGCCTGTTGTTGTGAAGCAGTATTTATGTAAAATTTCGGGGTTTTCTATCTTTTTGATGAAATACTTGTTTATCTTGTTGCGGAACGCCCAGATTAAGAAATCTTCGCTTGTATCATACATGAATTCAGAATAAGATTCTCTTGACTTGAAAGAAGGTGTTTCGATAATATCAAATTCTTCTTCCCCGCTTTTGTCTAATTCTTTCACGTAACGAGTGGAATATTCATCGGGAGAAATAAATCTTATGCCGTGGTAGTTCATATATTCAATCATGCCATAGGCAGTAGCTTTTCTGTTATCGCCATATATGAGAACGATGTTAATGTTATCCTTTTTTGCTCCATACAGACGGTAAGTTTCTTCCCCTGCTATCTCTTTAAAATCATGAGAGTATTTTTCAGCAGCAAATTTTGCACACTTTTCTCCAAGGAAAATGAGTGTTCCTTCTTCTGCGGGAAGGTCTGTCAAGTCATAAACTTCAATATCAAAGTTCTTCTTTTCTTTAAGCACATTCTTCGCGTCTGTTGCTGCAAAACATTCGGTGCACGCTCTGCAATCATCGGAAGAAAAATCTGACCACGAAATAGTCTTTTCGCCGTATGCGGCATCTTTTACAGTTTTAAAACTACCTTTTGATACTATGATGCTGTACTTCATAATTCATTTCTCCTTATTTTGCTTTAAGTTCCAATATGCTTTTCAAGCCGAGAGGAATAACCCTCTCGGCTTAATTATTATTTATTAAGGTTCTGATTTCTTGCGCTGAGCACTCTAGCGAAGAGTTCCTTCATGCCGGAGCGATCAAGTGCATCAACTACCATAATCTTTGGAACGGGATGACGATACTTAACAGCATATGAATAATCGCTCATATTGTTTGCAAGTTCGTATATTTCGTTCCAAATCTTTGTTTCGTCTTCCTTCTTGTGAAGAAGTTCATAATATTCAATGAAAAGAGCAAGAAGTCTTGCGCAGTCTGCGCCATATTTAAGACCACGGATATCTTCATTAAGTCTGTCGAAAATCGGGATGATTGTCTTAAACTTCTGATGCTGTGAGGGGTTAACACCACGTGCAATTACTGCAGGCACGTCAAGTTTGATGCTTGCGTGTGCATCTGCACGAAGTTCGCGCATAATATCAAGAGCTTCCTTGAAGCATTCTGCAGCGCGATATGCCTTTTCGTTGAGTGTGTCACCAAGATGTGAATCTCTGAAAAGGGGCTCGTCTACTGTATAGCCGTTCCAACCGATAAGTGTTGAAAGGATACTCTTTTCATCCCATGAACGCCATGATGATGAGTAAAGTGTACCTTCTTCACAAAGTTCATATGCCTTACGAGCTTTATCAGCGTATTTACCATAAATATGTTCAAAGTATTCATCAATCTTTGTCTGGATATCACAGTAAGGATCACGAAGAAGGTTTGCAAGAAGATGCTGTGTAAGAGTTTTAACACCCCATTCAACCATGGGAAGATGCATATATGTAAAGCCCTTCGCGCCGAGTTCGTGGTAGTATCTTACGTCGTTGATGATTGAGTTTGTAAATACGTAAGGAAGATCCTCAAACTTTGATACGTTATAGTATTCATTGATTGAAAGCGGGAATCCCTTTACCTTTTCCATTCTGTCGCTGTAAAAACGGTTGATGTCACAGGATTTGTCATCCATACCGTGTTTGTAGCATCTCAAAATAGGAGCAAAAGATGCGAAGAATCCGTCTTCTGCAATACCTTCAGGAATGGGATTGAGCGCAGGATCGATTGTATCTCCACCTTCGTACAGGTCTGTGATAACATTGTATTTTTTAACAAGTTCTCCTCTATCATAAGCTTCGTTAACTCTTTTTCTGAGATGTGCAATGAGTTTAAGAGCTCTGTCCATAGAGTTACCTGTCGCCTTACACTTTTCACAGTTACAGCTACCGCCCCAAGTGTCAAAGTTCCAAACGTCAATAATGTCCGCGTCTTTCCATTCTGTCTTTACTTTTTCAAGGAACTTTTCTGCAAGGAAGTCAAGAAGATCAGGTTCGTTTACGCAGAACTGTACTGACTGTGCGTTATCGTATGTGATTTCGCAATCTCTCTTTCCGTACCAGTGAGGATATGCTTCAAGGAAGGTTCTTCCATCTTCAGTGAAGTTATGAGGATCGAGGATTGCTTCAAATATATGTCCGCCTGCCTTAGGTCTTAAAGCAAGTTTTCTCTGAAGTTTGATTGTATGAGGTCGTACACCTGATTTAGAAAATCTGTTTCTTGCCATCCAGATGAAAAGTTCGGGAGATTCCTTGAGGGGACCTTCAAAAGCAAACCCTCTTCCGATGGGGAACGCATAAACATATTTCTTAAGTTCAGGAATCGTAATTTCAGTCTTACCCTCGGGAACATACTCTCTATCTATTGTATACCATCTGATACCCTGTGCTTCAAGAAATTCATAGGCACCATAAAGAACACCTGCTCTACCAAAGCCGTGAATTTCTATTCCCTTTTCAATTGCTGAAATTTCGAATTCTTCACATTCTTTTTCATCGCAAATAAGCGCTACTTCAAAATCGTATTCACTCATACCAACTTCAGCTTCAAAGCCAAGCTTTTTAAGGTATGTAACAATTTCATAAGCTGCATAAGATGTTGTACACTTTGTAGCAGCGGGAAGATCGCCGTAAAAGTCAACATCATTCTCTGTTGTTGCCCATACTTTATAGTACTGAGCTGCGCCTTCATAAGGCAATTTGACATTAATTTTCATGATATCAAACCTCTCTAAAAATAATCAAATTCATCCTTTTATCATTATATCTTAAATTTTACGATATTTCAATCATTTTTTGAGCTATTTTTCTATTGATTAAAAGTATTTTTTATGGTATAATCGGCGATGAAAGGATGGTTTGGAAAATGAAAAAAATATTATCCCTATTTCTTGTTTTAACTATCATTTTTTCTTGTGTTTCTGCGCTCGCTCTTGATATAGACAGCGCCTATAACGAATTCAAGGAAGAACATCCGGATTTCGTAAATACCATTTTAGGTAAAGGTATATCCGAATCAACACTGAAGAAGTTTATTAAGGATTGCTACAAATACATTTCTGAAATAGATTCAAAAACACCTGTTACAGAAAGCAACTTTGAAACTTATGCTATCCAGTCGATAAATGCAGTATCTTCACGCGAGGCATATATACCTCTTCAGGATGCTTTGCTTTCACTTTATCCCGACGCAATTTACCTTGCAATAAAAGAGGGTAAAATTGCAGACGAGTTTAAACCTCTTGTAGAAACAATTAAAACAATATATTTCCGGGAAAAAGAAAACGATGATGGTGGTTCAAACGGCGGAACGACAGGCGGAACGGCAGGCGGTCCGAGTGGAGGAACGACCGGTGGGCCTTCTGATGAAAAAGATGAAGAGGTAATAACACCTGTTAATCCCGATCCCCCTGCAGTAACAAGCAGATTCAGCGATCTTGAAACTACACATTGGGCATTTGAAGCAATTGACTATCTTGCAAACAACTTCATTCTTAACGGTTATCTTGATGCAACATTCAAACCTGAAAACAACATTACCCGCGCAGAGTTTGCTAAAATAATAATTTCTGCAACAGATTCTCTCAGCACATCTGCTACATCATCTTTCAGCGATGTAGACAGCGACCACTGGAGTTATTCTTATATTTCTACTGCGTACAAGCTTGGATATATCACCGGCTATCCTGATGGTACTTTTAAGCCTGATGCAAACATTACTCGTGCAGATATATGTACAATCGTAAATCGCGTTCTTAAAGCAAAAGCAGAAGAAAGCACAATCACATTTACTGATGCAGAAAACATCCCTGAATACGCAAGAGAAGCTGTATATGCTCTTGCCGCAAAGGGTATTATAAACGGATATTCTGATGGCACATTCCTCCCCACAGCAAATGCAACACGTGCTCAGACAGCAAAAATTATTTTCGCAACATTCTTCGCAAAATAAAACACAAAACAAAAAGCGTAAATCCTACACGGATTTACGCTTTTTTTATGTTTGTTTGTTATAAGATTAAAACAGAATTATAATAAACTGCGCTACAAACACTACTGCCACAAGTGCTATGGGATATGTAGCAGCATAAGCCGCTGCAACGTCTTCTGTACCTGCAACGTGGATAAGAGTACCAAGTGCAGGAGTACTTGTCATACCACCTGTGATTGAACCAAGGGTATTGAGAATGTTTATTTTAAGAATGTATTTTGCAAATACGAAGCCTATTATCATAGGAACAATTGTCATTATAACACCGTAAACAAAATAATCAATCTTAAATTCCTGAACGAATCTTGCACCGCCTGCGATACCAGCACCTGTAAGGAAAAGTACAAGTCCTAATTCTCTGAAAGCCTTGAGAGTAGTGGCTTTAGGCATAAGGCTGATTTTACCAAGCTTACCAAAATGTCCGAAAACAAGGGCTGCAAGAAGACATCCGCCTGTTGTAGTCAATGAAAATGTTGTTCCGTCAAGACCTTTGCCTGTAAGAGGTATTTTTATCATACCAATAAAGATACCTATAAGAGCCGCAAATGCGAAAGGCGCAATACCGAAATCGTCAAGTTCAATGAGTTTAGCCGTTTTCTTTTCAGAAGCTGTCTCTTCCTGCGCTGCAACAAGTTTTGCACGTTCAGCATCCATATTAACCTTTAAAAGTTTAGGGATAAGCTGAACAAACAATACTACACCAATAACGCCGAAGATATACGCAATACCATAACCAACTGAAACAAGTTGTTCAAGTTCTGCTGTAGCCACAGAGGCTTTTGCAGCGGAAAATGCAGGAGTTGAAGTAAGTGCCCCTGCGAACAGACCGGATACGATTGCACTTAATCTTTCCATATCTGTTTCTCCCATGAGTTTACCTACATATACGCAAGCAACTGCAACAATTGCACCACTCACAATAATAACAAGACCAAGCAACACATAAGAGGTGAAGTTTTTCTTCATATTGCTGAAAAACTTAGGACCTGCAATAAATCCTACTGCTGTTACAAAAAGGATAAGTCCGAGGTTTTCAACAATCTTCAAT